>JACNGQ010000364.1 GCA_014384025.1 Planctomycetota bacterium
TCAACTGGGAGCCGCTCGTAGAGCAGGTGAAGCAGTACGAGTTCGACGCACTGGGAATCGCCACACCGATCACTATCGATGAAGCCACGCTCAGGAAGTACTTTGAAGTCGGCGGAGTCAATCCGGTCGGAGGTGTCGAGGCCGTGGCCTCCAAGCTGATCTCATCGGCTCTCAACAAGCCCGTGGCGCATGGACCTGTCGATTACGCGATACCGGGATTTCATGAGATTGTGGAGCCCAGAAAAGCCATAGAAATCGTCACCTTGAACTTCATCCACTGCCTGTTGAAGGGGCTCAACAAGGCACCAAGGCTCAGCAATACGAAGAAGAGCGGATCGTTGGGTGCCGAGGACGTCGATGTCCTAATCAGCCCGATGGGCTGTCTCGGGGAGCCTCACGAAGCCTGTCTGGAGCGAGGGATTCCCATCGTGGTGGTAAGAGAGAACAAATCTGTCCTGAATGAATACCGGGACGGCGATGAGCGATTCATCTTCGTGGAGAACTACATTGAGGCGGCCGGCCTGATGATGGCGATGAAAGCGGGCATTCACCCCTCGTCAGTTCGCAGACCGTTGGGGCCGACAACCGTTCTTTCCGGCAGGGATTGATGGATTACAGGGTGTCCGGGTTTGCTGATGGACTTTGTGCATGTGAACGCATTCACAAACATATAAAATAATATAAGCTTTTTAGGATTCATGCTTATTATTTTAATGTCCGTGTCTATATAATATCGATAATCAGCCGCAGGAAGGACATTCTATGCGCAAGGACAAGCCGAGCAAGACCGCTTACAAGGTTGCTCTGAATATCGTTACTTTGGGGGCAAAACCGGGAATGAACAAAGTTCTTCCTCCTGGAGTTTTCGAAGCTACGGAGAAATTACTCTTTGCTTCAGGTGCGGCTGGTGCGACTTTGATTCGATGGTCCCGTTCGCGAAGAATGGTCTCCGTTTACGAGGCGTTTGACTGGATGATGCCGGGTCAGTTTGAGGCCTTCGGCCACAGAAAGGCGTTTTGTGAGTGCCAGGTAAGGGATGGAATTGGAGCGGGCGCTACTCAGGTCCTTGTTTTGGGAGCGGGTTACGACACGATGGGGTGGCGGTTGGCGCCGGAATTTGCTGGTGTGAACTTCTTTGAGATAGATCACCCGGCCACAGCCCTCCTCAAGGCAAGGGGAATAGAAGCGATGGGGCAACGGGATAATCTTCACCTGATCCCGGAGGATCTCGGCAAGCGGAAACTGGTGGACGTCCTGAAGGCCAACCAATCATGGGACCAGACAGCACAAACCGTTATCGCAGCCGAAGGCCTGCTGATGTACCTGCCTTCCGAAGCGGTCCGGGATTTGTTCGGTCAGTGTGCTGCAATCGCCGGTACCAATAGCCGGATCGCCTTTACCTATCTCTGTACCGGTACGGATGGTCGGCCTGATGCCGGCCGGTGGACTGGGTTGGTCCTGTGGATTCTTAAAGTTACCGGAGAACCGTGGCTCTGGAGTATACGGCCCGAGGAACTTGGCCGGTTCCTGGGAGAAACGGGCTGGACAAACGCCCCGGAGCTGACAGAGTGGACCGGCAAAAACGGCGTGGAGTATCTTGGCGTTGCAAGGAAGTGAACACGCAGGTCTTGAACAATAGACAGAAACAATATATACATAGCAAGGTATATAAAAAAATATGAATATACCGGAACCAAAACTTGTAGGCTTCTTTCCAAAGCTCCCATGTCCAAAACCTGACTGGATAAAAAATGATACCGTTAAAGAAATCTGCAGTGTTAGTGATTGTATATCTGAAGGTCCTGACAATTGGATAGATGAATGGAAGCACAATGATATAGGATTTTATAACAGCGAAGAAATAATGCTACAAGTATTAAAGAAGTCTCAAGAGAGATATAATTTCTTTGCATATAAATTATACCCTTTGATATTTATCGATAGAGCAAACTAAAAACTACTATGCAGTTTTCAGTCATTCCTCTTTTCGCTGAAAATTTCGTAATTGAACTATCAGAAGATAAAAATGGTTTTTATGTTTAAGATTTGTGAAGGATTATGATGGTAACAATAGTCGAAGTAGATAGACGATTCTTTTTTGTGTTCAAGTGGTGTTTCTTCATTTTAGTGTGCGCAGCTGTGATGGGGCTTTGTGGTGGATGCGGGCCGGGGGGGATTCCCAGAGAACGGTCACTGAATTTGAAGAATGCTCCCAACGCGCGGGACACCGGCGGTTATCCTGCGATGGATGGGATGATTATGGGCAGAAAACTTGTGTACCGTTCCGGCAAGCTGTCGGAAATCACAGAAACAGAATGCGACGTTATTCAGAGGGCGGGCATTAAGACTATTATCGATTTGCGAAGTGATAAAGAAAGACAGTCGGCGCCGGATGCAGAGTGCCTGTTTGATTTTGCTCAGTATAGGTCGCTGCCTATTGTAGTTAAGGCTTCATCCCGTACGGAAGCTTATAAGGCATTCGCCGACGATGCGGAGATTTCCGCTTCGATTTCCGCTATATTTAGAATTTTAGCTGAACGTGATAACCTGCCGGTTATTATTCACTGCTCGGGTGGAAAGGACCGTGCCGGAGGCGTGAGCGCGCTTGTTCAGCTTCTATTGGGTGTTAATCGTGATGATATAATGGCTGATTATCTTCTGTCCCGTAAAGCAGGCAAAGAAGTCAAAGCAGAATGGATGCAAGCCGCCTTAGAGCAGGTGGAAGACGAAGGGGGGATTGAAATATTTCTGAGTAATCGAGGAATCGGACGGGAGGTGCAGCAGGCGGTGCGGGCGAATCTTCTTGAATAAGATTTAATGGAACCTCTAAAAATTCATTTTTACTGCGAACGGCTGTAATTTCCACCGGCGACATTGTCAGGCCAAAATGCGTCCTCGACATAGTTTTGGCCATGCCTGCGGTGATTTTTCAAGAGATTTTTTCGAGAGAAACCGGCAAAGACGGGCATTGACGTAAAAGGGCGGGGATGTTATAATTGGTTTTTTGGGCGTGGGGAAGGATTATGGTGAGAGTAGCTCAGATGGTTAGAGCACTGGATTGTGGATCCAGGGGTCGGGGGTTCGAGTCCCCTCTTTCACCCTTTTTTTACGAGCGCTATTTTGGTCAGGCGCCTGGAGCTATCGCAGTTACTGCGGGCGACGACGTTATAAGGAGAATTCGGCCGGAGTGAAGGATGGAAGGTAATTTTCATTTCAGGACATCAATAAGAATAAGCAAATTATGGAAAGGAAAGCAAAAATGATGAAAAGCAAGTCTAAATCAAACCTAATGTTAAGTACTCTTTTACTTATAACTATTTTAGTATGTCTCGGGTACGGAGCAACGAGAGCGGAGGGTCAGGAATTGAACAAGCCGCCAAAGGGATTTGTTGCTTTGTTTAACGGTAAGGACCTTACGGGCTGGAAGGGGCTGGTCGGCAGTCCGAAAAGCCGGCGTGAAATGAGCCGGGAAGAATTGGCCGAGGCACAGGCTAAGGCGGACGAGGACATGCGGGTGAACTGGAAGGTGGTCGATGGTGCGCTTTTCTTTAACGGGAAAGGGCACAGCCTTTGTACGGCGAGGGACTACAGCGATTTCGAAATGCTGGTCGATTGGAAGATAGAGGAGGGCGGCGACAGCGGGATATATCTTCGCGGGTCGCCACAGGTGCAGATTTGGGACACATCCCTCAGAAAAGTCGGCGCGCAGGTCGGTTCGGGCGGATTGTATAATAACCAAAAGGGCCTGAGCAAGCCGGACAGGGTCGCGGACAGGCCTGTCGGACAGTGGAACACATTCAGGATTATTATGAAGGGGGAAAAGGTAACGGTTTACCTGAACGGTATTAAGGTGGTCAATAATGTGGTGATGGAAAATTACTGGGAGCGTGAGAAGCCGATTTATCCGAGCGAGCAGATAGAGCTACAATCACACGGCAGCCGGCTTTATTTCAGGAATGTGTTTATTCGTGAGATTACGAACGAACTTAATGAGCAGGAAGAGAAGGACGGTTTTGACCTGCTCTTTAACGGAAAGGACCTAACAGGCTGGCAGGGCAATACTAAGGGTTATGTCGTTAAGGACGATACGATTGTGGTAGAGCCGGAGCTTGGCGGCGGCGATCTTTATACGGCGAAAGAATACGGCGATTTTATTATGCGGTTCGAGTTTAAGCTGACCCCCGGGGCGAACAACGGGCTTGGGATTCGCACGCCTTTGAATGTTAATGCGGCGTACGAGGGGATGGAACTGCAGATACTGGATAACACGGCGGACAAATATAAGAACCTGAAACCTTACCAGTTTCACGGATCGATTTACGGTGTCGTTCCGGCGAAGGTCGGATATCTCAAGCCTGTAGGCGACTGGAATTACGAGGAGGTCATCGCCAAAGGCAAGCAGATAACGGTCAAGCTCAACGGTACGACGATTGTCGATGCAGACATCGAGAAAGCAAGCACGCCCAAGACTATGGATGGAAACGAACATCCCGGTCTGAAACGGGACAAGGGGTTTATCGCTTTTTGCGGACACGGCGACAAGCTGGCATTTCGCAATTTGAGAATAAAATCTCTTAAATAGTATAATAGAACCAGGCAAAGCGCAAAGGGAATACGCAATGAACAGCAGACCAAGTAAACGGACAGCGATGGTGAGCCGGAGGGATTTTTTAAAGGATTCGGCGGCTGTCGCGGGGGCGGCCATAGCGTGGCCGGCAATCGTTCCTTCTTCGGCGATGGGTAATGCCGGGGCGGTTGCGCCGAGTAACAGGATTGTCATGGGCGCTATCGGCGTCGGTGGACAGGGGACACGGCACGTCGGCGGGGGAATATGGGTACAGGGCGGCGGATTTCTAAGTAAGCCCGAGGTGCAGTTTGTTGCCATATGTGACGTGAACGTCAACCATCGCAATCGCGGCGTCGGTATTGTCAATAAACATTACAGCAATAACGACTGCGCAAGCTATAATGATTTCAGGGAGCTTACAGCACGGCAGGACATCGACGCGGTATTGGTCGCAACGCCGGACCACTGGCATGTACTGACATCTATAGCGGCGGTCAAGGCGGGGATGGACGTTTACTGCGAGAAGCCAATGTCACTTACTATCAGGCAGGCCAGGGAGATGGCCGATACGGTCAAAAGATATGGCCGGATATTCCAGACCGGTACTCAGCAGCGCTCGTGGCGGGAATTTCGAGTTGCGTGTGAGCTGGTCCGCAATGGGTATATCGGAGATATAAAATCGATAACGGTCAATGTCGGCGGGCCTCCCGCATGGTCGTGTAATGCGCCGGGTGAGCCGGAGCCGGAGTGGCTCGACTGGAATATGTGGCTCGGGCCGGCGCCATGGAGGACTTATACATCGAAGATTGCGCCCGGCGGATGGATGGGCTATCGTGATTATTCGGGCGGAGAGATGACAAACTGGGGTGCTCATATGTTCGATACTGCGCAGTGGGCGATGGGGGCCGACGAAAGCGGGCCCGTGGAGATTATTCCGCCGGACGGCAAGGACTACAAGGTGCTAACCTATAAATATGCCAACGGTACCATTATGACACGCGGCCCAATTAGCAGAGAAGTGCCGGGTGTCCGATTTACTGGAACTGAGGGGATGATTGAAGTCAGCCGGGATCATTTACTAGCAGAGCCGGAAAATCTGCTCAGGCAGCAAATCGGCCGGGATGAAATACATCTGTATGAAAGTATAAATCATCCGGATAATTT
>JACNGQ010000137.1 GCA_014384025.1 Planctomycetota bacterium
ATATATAAATCGGCTATAAACAACAAAAGTTTTACATTAAACTTGCGTAATTGGCATTTTGCACTAAAAAACCACATCTATTAAGCCTGGACCAAAATTTGAAATGCACAAAGCACAGGTCCCATAACTGCGATTTCTCAGGCCAAAGCAGTGTGTTTACAATGATAAGCCACGAAGGAAATCTTCCATTTTGTTTCATATTCTTAATTTATCATGCCGTAATTTCTAACGGGGCAAGCTTGCAAAAAAAGCGTCGGGCAATTAGTATTACCGCGTATATGGACAAAACTTACGATATACGAAAGATAGGCGGCGATAAAATTACCCTTTTGGGCCTTTTTGTTGTCTCACTGCTCATCGCTCGCATTATAGTCGTTTCAAAGTCCGCTATTTTGCTATCGGAACCGATAACATTAACTGATACCGGTTTATCAGTATCAATGCCCCAGGGCAACGGCTGGAAAAGTGAAAAGCAATGGAGGTTTTACGAAAATGGCTTTTCTTTAAGAAGCATATTCGTTCTCGGCTCCAGGAATCCCACAGCCGTAGCCCACTGTCGATATACCAAAGCCGCTGAGACAACCGACCTGCAGAGCCTTTTTGAGCTAAAGGCATTTGATGTTAAAGGTGAGATTGTAAAAGTGGGCCAGATGTACAAAGATACCCTAACTTTTGACTGGGCACTTATAAAAAATCCGAAAAACGCACTAATTTTCATTTTCGGCACAGCAAAGCTGTCTCACAATCGCCGGCTCAATATCGAAGTGAAGCAAACTATGAATGATCCTGAAATGGCCGAGGGGGTCTTCAAAAAAATAGTAACAAATCTGAATTTCGTAGAAAATCAGTTACTCGTAAGCGGCGCTGCGGATGACATTATAACAAAATTTCCCGAGCAATCCGAATACACCCTGCGAACAAATAAAATGCTGTAATAAAACAATCCCGATTATGACAAGGAGCCGGTATGAGAGGTGAAAAAGTACAACCAACAGTTACAATCCGAGCAACTCATAAATCATCACTTATTTTTTACTTCTTAATCTTTTTGATAACTACAGGAAGTGCGATTAGCTATGCCGGGCAGGATGGGACGGACAAATGGGGAGACCTTAAACTGTGGTATCGGCAATCCGCACAGAAATGGGCAGAAGCTTTACCGGTCGGAAACGGACGCCTTGGAGCTATGGTCTTCGGCGGAACAGAACACGAACAATTACAGTTCAATGACGACACATTGTGGACAGGCGAGCCGCACGAATATCAACACGAAGGAGCCGTTGAGTATCTGCCTGCCGTCCGTAAGCTGCTTTTCGAAGGCAAACAGCGCGAGGCCGAACGACTGGCGATGGAGCATATGATGAGCGTACCGCTGCGGCAGGAAAAATATCAGCCGTTCGGCGATTTACATTTGTACTTCCCGGGTCACGATGAGCCGGCAGATTATCGCCGGGAGCTGGACATCGATTCAGGTATCGCAAAAGTCAGCTATCGAATCGGCCAAACAACTTTCAAGCGCGAAGTTTTTTCAAGCTTTCCGGACCAGGTGATTGTTATCCGCTTGACCTGCAACAAACCTGGGCAACTGACTTTCATCGCCAAATTAGACAGCCCCCACGAGGGCACCCGAACTCTGGTAGTTGACAAAAACAAATTAGCATTGCGAGGACAGCTTCATGAGTACATAGAAAATCAAACAAATATAAAAAGACCCAGCGTGTTGAAGTTCGAAGCGCAGTTGTGTGCGACGGCCAGGGGCGGCAAGCTTACTTTTGATTCCGAAAAGATAGAAGTTCAGGGGGCTGACGAAGTAACGCTTATACTCGCGGCTGCTACCAGCTTCAAGAACTTCAGAGATGTCAGCGCCGAGCCGGAACAGCGCTGCCGCAAGGTTATGGAAGCGGTTGCCAATAAAAGTTATAAGAGTCTGCGTAAGGTGCACATCGCTGACCATCGCCGGTTGTTTCGCAGAGTCGAATTAGAACTTGCTACCACCGAGGCGAGCAAACAGCCCACCGACCGGCGCATCGAAAACTTCGCTAATCAGGATGACCGGCAATTAGTGGAGTTGTATTTTCAGTTCGGCAGGTACCTGCTCATTGCAAGCTCCCGGCCGGGCAGTCAGCCGGCAAACCTCCAGGGAATCTGGAACGACCAGCTTAATCCGCCATGGGATAGCAAATGGACTGTTAATATCAATACGGAAATGAATTACTGGCCGGCGGAAGTAACCAACCTGTCCGAATGTCACCAACCCCTGTTCGATATGCTCAGGGACGTGGCTCAGACGGGACGTAAAACCGCACAGACACATTACGGCTGCCGAGGATTTGTGCTGCACCATAATACCGACCTGTGGAGAGGCACCGCACCAATCAATCACTCCAATCACGGGATATGGGTAACAGGCGGGGCATGGCTTTGCCGGCACCTCTGGGAGCATTACCTTTTCGGCGGGGATAAAAAATTCCTCAAAGAGCAGGCATATCCCATAATGAAAGAGGCGGCGATATTTTTTGTCGATTTTCTCATCAAGGACCCGAAGACCGGCTGGCTGATAAGCACGCCTTCCAACTCGCCGGAAATCGGCGGGCTCGTCGCCGGGCCGACGATGGACCATCAAATCATTCGCGATTTGTTCACGAACTGCATTGAGGCCTCCAAAACGCTCGGAGTGGACAAAGATTTCCGTCGAAAACTGACCGAGCTGCGAAGCAAAATCGCACCGAATCAAATCGGACAGCACGGACAGCTCCAGGAATGGCTCGAAGACAAAGACGACCCGAAAAACCAGCACCGTCATGTATCGCATCTGTTCGGTCTGCACCCGGGTAAAGAAATTACCCGCCGCGGCACACCCGAACTTTTCGAGGCGGCACGCGAGTCCCTGCAGTTTCGCGGCGACGGCGGAACGGGCTGGTCGATGGGCTGGAAGGTCAACTTCTGGGCGCGGTTTGAAGACGGCGACCACGCTTATAAGATGCTCAGCTCTCTATTGACACCACAGCGGATGTATCCGAATATGTTCGACGCCCATCCGCCGTTCCAGATAGACGGCAACTTCGGGGGCACAGCCGGTATCGCAGAGATGCTGCTGCAAAGCCACACCGGCGAGCTTCACCTTCTGCCTGCCCTGCCTTCGGCATGGCCAGACGGATACATCAAAGGGCTGCGCGCACGCGGTGGATTCGAGTTGGATATCGACTGGAAAAACGGCAGGCTCAATAAGGCCGCCATACTTTCAAAACTTGGCGGTAAGTGCAGAATTCGCTCGGCCACAGAAGTCGGGCTGAAATCCGGATTTTTAGGCGGGCCAAAAGTGACAACCATCGAGCAGGACGTTATTGAGTTCGATACAAAAGCCGGTCAAAAGTATGTCGTCTCGGCCAAAGGGAAAATAGCCGCTAATGACCTTGATAAGTGGAAGAATCTAAAGCTGTGGTATCGCCAGCCGGCACAAAAATGGACCGAAGCACTGCCGGTCGGGAACGGACGGCTCGGAGCAATGGTCTTCGGGACAGTTGAGACTGAGCAAGTCCAGCTTAATGAAGATACACTGTGGGCAGGCAATCCGATTGAAAGAGACCGCGTCGGCGCATACAAACATTTAGACGAGGCGAGGAAGTTAATCTTCGAAGGAAAATATACGGAGGGCCAGAGGATTATGCAGCAAGAATTTATGGGCCCGCGGATTATTCGCAGCTATCAGACGCTCGGAGATTTGAAACTTCAATTTAAGACAACCGGGCCTGTTGACGACTACCGCCGTCAGCTTGACCTCGATACTGCGATTGCCTCTGTAAGCTATCGCACCGACGGCGCCACATTTGCGCGTGAGGTTTTTTCCAGCCCGCTGGACCAGTGCATTGCAGTTCGCCTGTCGTGCGATAAGCCCGGCAAGATTACATTCGATGCGAACCTGTCCCGGCCTGAGAATTTTACTGTCGAAACAATCGCTCCGGACCGTATCATAATGAAAGGCCAGGCGGAACAGGATGGCGAACACAAAGGCGTCAAATACGAAACCCATCTGCGGATTATTCCCGACGGCGGTAAATTAACTGTAACTGATGACGGCCTGCGACTGGAAAATGCCGACACGGCAGTACTTCTGATAGTCGCTGCAACAAACTACCGCGGCGATAATCCGACAACACTGTGCGAAAAGCAAATGGCTTCGGCTGCAAAGAAAAAATATTCCGGACTGCGACAGGCACATATAAAAGAGCACAGGCGGCTGTTTCGAAGAGTGAGTCTGAATCTTGGCGACTCAGATAAAACGAACGAACCGACGGATGAGCGGCTGAACGCGATGAAGGACGGCGCGGACGACCTGCAACTGCAAGCTCTTTATTTTCAGTTCGGACGCTACCTTTTAATCACCAGCTCACGACCGGGCTGTATGCCGGCCAACCTTCAGGGCATCTGGAACGATCACATAAAGGCACCCTGGAACAGCGATTACCATATCAATATCAACGTGCAGATGAATTACTGGCCGGCGGAGGTCACCAACCTGTCCGAATGTCACGAACCATTCTTTGATCTTGTGAACAATCTGCGACCGTGTGGCCGAAAGACCGCCAAAGATGTTTACGGCTGTCGCGGATTCGTCGCACATCATACTACCGATGCGCAGTGGTGGACCAGTCCAATCGGAAACGTAGGATACGGAATGTGGCCCACAGGCGCAGCCTGGTGCTGCCAGCACCTGTGGGAGCATTATATGTTCGGCGGCGACCGTGAATTTCTTTCCAAACAGGCATATCCCGTTATGAAAGAAGCGGCCGAGTTCTTTCTCGATTATCTCGTCGAAGATCCGAAATCAGGAAAGCTGGTTTCGGGCCCATCTATTTCACCGGAAAACCGTTTCCGCACACCGGACGGCAAGACCTCTAATCTTACAATGGGGCCGGCTATGGACCAGCAGATAATCTATGACCTGTTCACTAATTGCATCGAGGCTGCGGATGTCCTCGGCATCGATGATGAATTCACAAAGCAGGTAAAGGACTTTCGCAGGAATATAGCCGGACCGCAGATAGGCTCCGACGGCCGGCTGCTGGAATGGAACGAAGAGTTAGAGGAGCCGGAACCAGGCCATCGACATGTTTCACATTTATTCGCCCTGCACCCGGGCAGGCAGATTAGCCCGACCGGCACGCCCAAGCTGGCGGAAGCTGCGCGTAAGTCACTGGAATACAGACTCTCGCACGGCGGAGGCCATACCGGCTGGTCCAGAGCGTGGATAATCAATTTCTGGGCACGTCTGCTGGACGGTGATACTGCCGGCGAAAATGTGCTGGCGCTGCTGCGAAAGTCAACACTGCCCAACCTGTTCGATACTCATCCGCCGTTTCAGATTGACGGCAACTTCGGAGGTACCGCCGGCATCGCAGAGATGCTGTTGCAAAGCCATGCGGGCGAAATTCATCTGCTCCCTGCTTTACCGAAGAGCTGGTCAAATGGATCTTTCAGAGGTCTGCGGGCACGCGGAGGATTCGAAGTTGACGTAACATGGCATAGCGGCAAACTGACCAATTCCACAATCCGTTCTACTCTCGGCAAAACATGCACAGTCAGAACCAGTGTACCGGTTGAAATACAATACAAAGGAAAGCCTGTTAAAACCGCCGCCCCCGGGCAAAATGTTGTCCGGTTCGAAACAAGACCCGGCGGGACATATACTATTGTACTAAAAAGTAGGTAACTAAATGGAATTAAATCTTGCCCTTGCAGCAGTATGGTACGCGGTCTTCATCGTCTCGCTGACCTTTCACGAGGCGGCGCACGCATTTGCTGCCCTTAAGTTCGGAGATCCAACCGCCTATTACCAGGGCCAGGTTACTTTAGATCCCATACCGCATATCATAAGGTCCCCTTTCGGTATGGTTATCGTCCCTATCGTTTCTTTTATCTTAGGCGGCTGGATGATCGGATGGGCAAGCGCACCTTACGACCCCTATTGGGCGGACATCAACCGTCGAAAGGCAGCGCTAATGGCTATGGCGGGACCGGCCGCCAACCTCGCGCTTATCCTGCTGGCCGCTCTTGCAATCCGCGCAGGAATGCTTCTGGGCTACTTCCAGGCCCCCGAACAGATTACTTTCAGCCGAATCACCGCAGCGTCGCCGGGTCCTGCGAATTCCCTTTCTATCCTCATAAGCATCCTGTTCTCACTCAATCTTGTCTTACTGGCATTTAATCTTATCCCCCTGCCTCCGCTTGATGGCAGCAGCATCCTTACATTCTTCCTCAGCGACCAGGCCGCCCGCCGCTATAATGCAGTAATACAGCAACCTCAATACAGATTAATCGGGCTTATCATCGCCTGGAATATGCTCGATTTTATCTTGAGACCGGTACACACAATCGCCCTGAATATGCTCTACCCCGGCGCCGGCTACCACTAACGACCATCCAACTTTCGTCGTTTTATTCCAGTAAAAATACAAAAGTATTGAAGAACCTTTCAAATCCAAATATACTACTGCGCGGACGTGATAGTTAGTTTTTCAAATTTCCAGGAGTTCAATTATGCAGATACGAAAATTAGGCTATACTGATTTGAAGCTTACCACCGTAGGGCTTGGCACATGGGCTATTGGCGGGCCCTGGCAGTGGGGCTGGGGACCTCAGGACGACGATGAGGCGATTGCTGCAATTTTGGCTTCGCTCGATGCAGGTATAAACTGGATAGATACGGCCGCTGTTTACGGGCTGGGACATTCCGAGGAGCTTGTCGGCGAAGCCCTTAAAAAAGCAAGTCACAAACCAATCATAGCAACAAAATGCAGCCTGCTTTGGAACGATAAAAAAGAAAAAGTAAGCTGCTTGAAAGCTGAAAGTATCCGCCGGGAATGTCACGACAGCCTGAAAAGACTCGGGATTGAGACAATAGATCTTTACCAGATTCACTGGCCTGAGCCGGAAGAAGACATCGAACAGGCATGGGAAGAAATGGCAAAGCTGGCAAAGGAAGGAAAAATTCGTTATCTTGGCGTATCAAATTTCAGCGTCGAACAAATCAAACGCCTTCAGAAGATTCATCCGGTCGCCTCACTTCAGCCTCCTTACAGTATGCTCCACCGGGATGTTGAAGATGAGCTTCTGGCTTACTGCGCTCAAAATGAAATCAGCGTTGTCGCATACAGCCCTATGCAAAGAGGCCTGCTTACAGGTAAATTCAGCCCGGAAAGGCTTGCGAGTCTGCCCCTGGACGACCATCGACGAAAAAGTTCCGACTTTCACGAGCCGCAGTTTACCGCTACATTAGAACTTGTTGAAAAGCTCAGACCTATCGCCGAACGCAACGGCAGGACATTGGCCCAATTATCAATTAGCTGGGTCCTTCGCCGGCCTGAAGTCACCGCCGCTATCGTCGGAGCACGCAAGCCTGAGCAGATTCTCGAAACAGCCCCGGCATCAGACTGGGATTTGAATGAAGAAGATATTGAGCAAATTGAACAACTCTTAATTGAACATCAGGCAAAACTATAAAAACTTAACAAGCCCAAAAAAACAGAGAAAAAAATGGCAAAGAAAACAAAATCCGAATTTCAGAACTATGTTAGTCCTCTCGTCGAGCGAAACGCCTCGAAAGAAATGGCCGAGCTTTTCGGGGCACAAAAAAAGTTCAGCACGTGGCGAAGGCTCTGGCTGGAACTGGCGAAGGCACAGAAAAAGCTCGGTCTGAAAGATATAAAACAGAGCCAAATAAGGCAGATGGCCAAGCACCTTGATGATATTGATTTCAAACGAGCCGCCCGTTATGAAAAGCAGTTCCGTCATGATGTTATGGCGCATATCTATGCCTTCGGCGACGTTGCACCAAAGGCCGACCCGATTATTCACCTCGGGGCGACAAGCTGCTATGTCGGTGACAATGCCGATTTGTTAATAATGAGAGAGGCAATGCAGCTTATCACGGCCAAGCTTGCATCGGTAATAAACCTGCTGGGTAAATTTGCAAAAAAACACCGCTCTGTCGCTGCATTAGGTTTTACGCATTATCAGCCGGCCCAGTTGACCACCGTCGGCAAAAGGGCAACGCTGTGGTGCTATGAGTTTGTGATGGACATGCAGGAAATCGAACATCGGCTCGAAACGCTGCCGTTTAGAGGAGTCAAAGGAACTACCGGAACCCAGGCCTCGTTTTTGGAGTTGTTCGACGGCCAGCACAGCAAGGTCAAGCAGCTCGATAAGCTCGTTTCGGCCGCGTTCGGCTTCAAAAAAACCTGCGTCGTTACAGGCCAGACATACCAGCGAAAAATCGACGCCCTTGTCGTCAACACCTTAGCTTCAATCGCACAATCCGCACACAAGATGTGCAATGACATTAGACTGCTCGCAAACCTGAAAGAAGTCGAGGAGCCTTTTGAAAAAAGCCAGATAGGCTCTTCGGCGATGGCTTATAAAAGGAATCCGATGCGATGTGAAAGGGCGACATCCCTGAGCAGGCTGGTATTAAGCCTTGCCACCAGCCCGCAAATGACGGCATCGGAACAGTGGCTCGAAAGAACGCTCGATGATTCGGCCAATAGGCGGATAGTTATACCGGAAGCATTTTTGGCTGTCGATGGAATTCTGCAAATCCTTATTAATGTGACAGGCGGGCTTGTAATTTATCCAAAGGTAATAGAGGCCCATGTCGCCGCCGAGCTGCCTTTTATGGCCAGCGAGAATATCCTTATGGCGGCGGTCAAGGACGGAGGAAACAGACAGGAGCTGCACGAGAAAATAAGACTGCATTCACAAGCCGCCGCGGCGCAGGTCAAAAAATTCGGCAGACCCAACGATTTAATTAACCGGTTAAAAGCTGATATTTCTTTTAATAAAATCAACTTTGAAAAAGTGCTGGACCCGAGTAAATACATCGGCAGGGCGCCACAGCAGGTCGATGAATTCATCAGGGATATCGTAACGCCACTTCGCAAAAGATATCGCAAAGAACTGAATCAAAAAGTGGAACTGAAAGTTTAAAGAACAAGATGAAGTTGAAGGATAAAATAGCTTTGGTTACAGGTTCTGCGGGCAAGGTTATGGGACGAAGCATTGCACTGACACTGGCTCGTGAAGGTGCAAAAGTTGCGATAAATTATCGTAAAAGTAAAGAACAAGCACAAGCCATAGTCAACCACATTAAAAGCTCCGCGGGCGATGCAATCGCTATAGAGGCCAATGTATTCGAAGCCGATGACTGCAGAAATTTAGCAAACGCAGCAATCGAACATTTCGGCCGGATTGATATTTGTGTTATTAATCCCGGTGCAGGCTGGCATCCGGAACCTATCGACAAGCTCGACTCATCCGCTGCGTTAGAGGATGTCCATAATGAAGTTGCACCTTTCTTCCATTTGATGCCGACAGTTCTACCTGAAATGTACAAGCGCAAGTGGGGAAGAATAATTGGCATTTCACTATTGCCGCCTTATGAATCACCCGCTTACTCTTACAATGTAGCTAAGGCGGCCAGAACACATGCAATGCTCCAGGGGCGCGACCAGGCCTGGCGTAATGGCGTAACCGTTAATATCATCAGTCCGGGACCTGTACCCGCGATTGAAAGTTTAAGCGAAGCCATTGAACAGTGTGACCACGGCCCGGCATGGCGAAACCGCAGCAATACCTCGCCGCAGGATGTCGCAGAAAGTGTCGCTTTTTTATGCTCTGATGCAGGCAGGTTCATCACAGGATGTGCATTACCTTTTTTATTTCATTAACTTGTAAAGAATAGCTATTTTTGAAATCTAACTACAGGGCAAATTTTATTATGACAAGAGAAGAACTAATAAAGAGAATAAAGGAAACAGCTTATCTGGAAGGTGACTTTGTCCTTCGCAGCGGTAAGCGAAGTAAATACTATCTCGATAAATATCTTTTCGAGACCTGCCCGGACATCCTCAAGGCCCTCGGTGGCGAATTTGCCAAACATATTACCGATGATGTCACCCTGATAGCGGGTGCCGAATTGGGCGGTGTCGCCTTAGCAGCGACTACCGCGATGGAAGCCGGCAAAAACTGGGTTATAATTCGTAACAGCAAAAAAGGCTACGGAACCGGCAAAATGGTTGAGGGCGTCCTGAAGGCGGGTGACGTCGTTCTTTTAGTTGAGGACATCGCCACGACCGGCGGACAGGTCGTCGAAGCCGCCAAAATCATTACCGAGGCGGGCGCGACCGTCAAAAAAATCGTCTGTGTAATCGACCGCAAACAGGGGGCCGAAGAAAACATCACCGAAGCCGGCTATAAATTCGATTCCATCCTTACAAAAGACGACCTGGGCATAAAAGACACGGGCTAACAAAAATCATACAAGGAATATACCGCTGAAAAATCAATCTGTGATAACGATGGTCGGTCTCGGTGTACTTACAACATTTCTGGTTTATCCGCAACCGAAATTGCAAGTCGTTACAGCAGCGCCACAGGCCGTAATGTTATTCGCTGATCGTTCAAGAGGCCGTCCTTTTTCCAAGGATCCGGATGTCGTTAATTTTAACGGCAAATATTATATGTATTATTCGATTCCCCCATTCGGAGACGGCCGTCCACGGGACGGTTGGGCTATCGGAATTGCCGGAAGTAACGATCTTCAGTCCTGGAACAGAATCGGTGATATTCTCCCGGCCGGAGAATATGAAAAGAAGGGTTTAGCTGCACCGGCAGCTATTGTTCTTAATAAAAAAGTGCATCTTTTCTATCAAACTTACGGCAACGGCCCAAAGGACGCAATTTGCCACGCCTACTCCGATGATGGAATTCACTTCACCCGGAATCCCACGAATCCGGTCTTCTCGCCGACCGGCCAATGGAACGTGGGAAGAGCCATTGACGCAGACGTAATCGAACACAATGGCCGATTACTGCTTTACTGCGCCACTCGCGATCCATCTATGAAAATTCAGATGCTCGCGGTCGCCGGCGCTCCTATGGATTCGGATTTTGGACGCACTTCCTGGACACAGCTATGCGAGGGCCCTATCCTCAAGCCGGAGCTTCCATGGGAGAAAATGTGCATCGAGGCCCCTGCCGTATGTAAACATAACGGGCTGTTCTTTATGTTTTATGCGGGCGCCTATAACAACCAACCTCAGCAGATAGGATGCGCTGTGAGCAAAGATGGCATTTCATGGAAACGCCTGTCCGAGACGCCCCTGCTCGCCAATGGAAAACCAGGCGAATGGAATTCGAGCGAATCCGGACACCCCGGCATTTTTGTAGATAATGACGGCCAAACGTATTTATTCTTTCAAGGCAACAATGACCGGGGCAAAACATGGTACATTTCCAAAATGAAGGTCGAATGGAAAAACAACAGGCCCTTTCTTATTAAGCCCTGATAAAAGACCATAAACTTGTAAACAGCGCCGTCGCAGGCATATTCCCCGACCTGCCAAGGCAATAAGCGAAAGATATATCAGGCGACTTTGGCTTATCCTGATATGCTTTCCACCTCTCTAATTATTTGCCTGGCGACGGTAGCTTTTGTTGCCTGCAGAAATCTTAACCATTTATGGTCTGGGGTTTTGATTTGAACTGTTGATTTGCCGGCGCCGATTGCAGCAGATGTGTTGGCGATTATCATATCGAGATTCTTTTCTTTAAGCTTGATTTCGGCATTTTGTCGAAGGTCTCTATCTTCTAAAGCAAAGCCTACAACGATTTGTTTTTTTCTTTTGTGCTTACCCGCCCATTTGAGGATGTCTGCCGTCGGCTTTAATTTGAGAACCAGAGACTTATTGCTCTTTTTGATTTTTGTTTTAGCCGTTCGGGTAGGAGTATAATCAGAAACGGCCGCAGCCATAATCAGACAATCGCACTTCTCAAAATGCTTTTTTAGAGACTCGAACATCTGAGCGGCGGTTTCAACTTCGACTACTTTTGCCCCCTTTGGAGGTCTTTGACCGGTCGGAGCAGTTATCAGTGTTACTTTATGGCCGGCCCTGAGTGCGGCACGCACAAGGGCGTAACCCATCCTGCCGCTGCTCGCATTGGAAATAAATCGGACCGGGTCGATGTACTCCCGGGTGCCGCCCGCTGTAATTAAAATTCGCATCTGGTATCTCGCGAAGTGTATCTTGCTTTTTGGGCTTTATTTGGGATTATGTTTTGTTAATCTTCGCAGCAATTTTTTCTACTAACTTCAGGATATCTTTCGGCTCGGACATCCTGCCAATGCCTTCGGTTCCGCAGGCAAGCCGGCCCTCTACGGGGCCTATCAATTGAAAGCCCGCCTCTTTTACGGTCGTGATATTACGTTGCACAGCAGGATTATTCCACATATTATTATTCATCGCAGGAGCCAAAAACACAGCCTCCGACTGAATCAGACGCCAGGCAGCACAAAGGATCGTGCTAAGTAAATCATCACAAATGCCGTTTGCAATTTTGCCTATGATATTAGCCGTCGCAGGTGCCACGATGATAATATCAGCCCAGTCAACCAATGCTATGTGCCCGATTTTATATTCTTCGGGTGTGTTCCAAAGGCTCGTAAAAACGGCCGAGCAGGTAACCGCCTCAAAGCTTGGAGGACCGACGAGGCGACAGGCATTTTCGGTCATTACGGTTTTTACTTTGGCACCGGCAGTGGTCAGCTTGCTCGCCAAATCGACCGCCTTGTACGAAGCTATTCCGCCGCTGACACCCAACAGAATATTCAAATTGTTAAGCATCTCGTATCACGTTTACCACAGATGTGTACCGAAGATTTGATTTATCTCTAATTTTTCTTTTCATTCCTTGTGATTTGTGTCGACAATCCGTCGTCGATCGCGATCTTGTCCTGCAGGATTTCCTGAACAACAATTTCAAGCATTGTTTTGCCTCCGGTATCTTCAATCAAAGGCCTGGAGCCCTGCAAAAGCTCACTTAACCGTTTTTGAACCAAGGCCGTCAATTTGAATCTACCGCCGACCTTGTTTACTATCTCTTCGCTCTTTAGTTCTTCTATCATTTTTTTACCTCATATCCTGATTCAGGGCCCATCCTGCAATACGCCGTATGATGGAAACCTTATCAATCTTCATTCGCTATATTTAAGAGTTAGCCTCCTGCTTTACGATTCGTGGCTCACATCCTGGTATCACCACTGATAACTTAAGACTCACTGCAGGAATCCTCGATAATTTTCACACATTCGTCCACCGCCTGCTGCAAGTCCTCATTTATAATCATATGTTTATAATACTGCCAGGCCGCAGCAATCTCACCGCTTGCTCCGCTCAGCCTTTTTTCCGCGGCATCAGCAGCTTCTCTGCCTCTGTTGTCCATACGTTTTACAAGGTCCTTTTCTGTCGGCGGTAAAACAAATATCATTACCGCATCCGGAAAAATCGGCAGAGCCTGTTGAGCACCCTGAACGTCGATTTCAAGAATAACATTTTTCCCGGCTTGAATTGCTTCTTCAATTTTGTCCCTCGGAGTTCCATACAGATGACCGAATACCTCAGCATGTTCCAACAGAAGGTTCTTATCGACTCGCTCCTGAAATTCCTGCTCTGATATAAACCAATAATCCTGGCCGTCAACCTCAGCATTACTCTTCGGTCGGGTCGTGACCGAGACGCTAAGATAAACATTATCGAGCCGCTTAACCACCTCTTTGCAGATAGTGCTCTTGCCGACACCGGATGGGCCGCTCATTATCACCACTTTGCCTTTATTGTTCTCTGTGTCGCTCATTCCAACTCCAGTATAAAATCTCGACGCTCTTGACGTTCCGTATCCTTACTATTCTATATTCTGGACCTGTTCCTTAATCCGGTCAATTCGGCATTTCATATCCACCACACAGCGGATAATGTTGGTATCGGAGGCCTTGCTGGCAATAGTATTTGCCTCTCTGAGCATCTCCTGACTTATGAAGTCCAACCTGCGTCCGGCCAGCTCATTTGCCTGGCAGGCCTGAACAAATTGCCGCAGATGCGAATCCAGACGGGCCACCTCCTCGGATATATCCGACCTTTCCGCAAAAATCGCTACTTCCCTTGCAAGCGTTTCTTCATCCAGTTTCAGCTTTACTTCGGCAAGCAGTGCATCGACCCGTTGCTTTAGCTTTGCTGCATACTCCTGCAAAACAATATCGGCACGGGCGCGAATTTTTCCAAGGTCTTTTTCTATCGCACTACAGTGTTTTTTCAAATCAGCTTCCAGGAAACCGCCTTCAGCGGCGCGCATTTGCTTGACCTTACCTATCGCCTCCAGGCTGACTTCCAGAACCTTTTCCCTTATTTGCTCGGACGCTTTTTTGTCCGGCAATGCCGGCTGAATAATTCCGGGCAGGCTCAACAAGTTGCCGATATCAATCGCCCCCTTAATACCGGCCGACGAGCCGGCTCTGTTCAATTTTTCCGCAATGGTCTTAAGGGCCGTCTCATCTATATCAAAGAGCGCATTTACCGACGAATTCTTGAGTCGAAGGACATAATTTATGGTCCCGCGTGACATATCATTTCGCAGAAGCTTGTCAATATCTTCTTCGATGAACGCCACCGGCTCCGGCAACCTTATAATCGCCTTGAAGTAGCGGTGGTTGACGGTCTTTATTTCAACGAGGTAACTTACGCCGTTAACCTCGCCCTGTGCCTGGCCATAACCGGTCATACTGTTTATCATAACGCTACACTTTCAAGCCGAATTCTGCCGTATAAGCTGTCTTTTTGTATCCACCTTTATAGCAAATTCTCTCGTTAACCGCCGGGCGAATTTACATCCGAAGCGGCATTATCTTCACTTGTGGTCTGCCCCATACCGGCAGGCGCCGAAGGCTGCTCCGGGCTTGCAGGCATAACTTGCCTGGCTGGTGCGTCTTCTCCGAATTCACTGACATCCGGTCTGTAAAATTTGGCCATCACCACCGCAAGGGTCAGAAAAACACCCACTAACACTATTGTCACCCAGGTCAGGAAGTCGCCGGTTTTTGAGCCCAAAATTCCACTGGCCATAGCACCGCCGAATGCCCCGCTCAAACCACCTCCTCTGCCTTTCTGAATCAAAATGATTAAAATCAGGGACACGCAGCAAACAATGAACAAAGCGGCAACCGCCTTCATAAGAAAACCAACTGCTAATAATGGAAAAACTGTCATATTCTTAATCCTTTCAACAGACTATTTATTATTTTCTATTTACTATAATTGCGGAATAGTTGCAGCCGCTTTCAATAGTAAATAGTAAATCGCCGGTTAAATTGCTCCCTGAATAATCGCAAGAAAACCGTCCGCCTTCAAACTTGCCCCGCCGACCAGCAGGCCGTCTATATCTGGCTGTGCCATCAACTCCGCCGCATTGTCGGGCTTTACTGAGCCGCCGTACTGAATACGAATTCCCTCAGCCAGCTCGCCACTATACATCTTGGCCAAAAGCTTTCGGATAAATTCGTGTACTTCCTGCGCCTGCTGCGGTGTCGCCGTCAGGCCAGTTCCTATGGCCCAGACCGGCTCATAAGCTATGGTTACAGCGGAGAGTTTTGCTTCACTCAAACCTGCCAGGCCGTTTTCCAACTGCCTGGTTACAACATCATTCGTTTTCGAAGCTTCCCGTTCAGCGAGCAGCTCACCAACACACAATATCGGCAACAGCCCGCCGGTAATTGCTGCAGCAAGTTTCTTATTTATCAGCTCATCAGTCTCACCGATGACATGCCGGCGTTCCGAATGACCGCAGAGGCAATAGGTACAGCCAATATCTTTCAGCATCGATGTACTTATCTCACCCGTAAAAGCACCGTCAGGTTCAAAGTAAACATCCTGTGCGCCTACACCAACGCTTGATGTGCCAAGAGCTTTAGTCACAGACTGCAAATAAACAAAAGGCGGAAAAACCGCTACAGTCGCTTTCGCACTCGCTATCTCGGTCGCATCGGAAGCAATGCCCTCAGCTAATTCTACACTACTGGAGCTGTCTGTATTCATTTTCCAGTTACCTGCTACAAACGGCTTTCTCATAAAACTCTCCTAATCAGCTCTTGGTTCGCAGTTTTTAACTCACTAATAAATTATCAATCCAAATTAAAGTAGTTCCGTTGCTCTGGGAAAGCTGCCCAATACCGAAAGCTGCAAGCAATGCTTCCGAGCTTCCGCCAGTCCATCCTGAATGTTTTTGTCCACTCTGTGTCCTAAAAAGTCAACGAAGAAATAGTATTCCCATTCTCTCTTTTTGCTTGGCCTTGACTCAATATTTGTCATATTGATACTGTATCTCTTGAAAACATCGAGCACATCAGACAAAGCTCCGGCCTTGTGAGCGGTGCTGAATAAAATAGCAGTCTTATCTTCGCCGGTAGGCTTTGCATCTTCCTTGCTGATCACCAAAAATCTGGTTATATTGTTGGTAATATCCTCGATATTCTCGCAGATGATTCTCAGGCCATACAGTTCCGCAGCCACAGTGGAGCCAATCGCAGCGGTATTCGGCTCATTGGCTGCCATTTGCGCCGCCCTGGCGGTGGAAGCCACCGGGACAGTTTGAGCCTCTTTAAATGTGGCACTGAGCCAGTTTCGGCACTGAGAGAATACTTCGGGCTTGGAATAAATCTTCTCGATTTCTTCCAGTGAACAATTACCCAAAAGGCTGTGATGAATTGCCATCTGAACCTCGGCACAGATCTTCACGTTCGAATCTATCAGGGCGTCAAGCGTCTCTATTACGCCGCCGCCCTTAGTATTCTCCACCGGCGCAAGGCCCAGGTCGCAATGACCTTTGCTCACTTCATCGAAGATACTTGTGATATCCGCCAATGGTTCATATTCGACACTCTGGCCGAACTTGAGCATTGAGGCGGTATGACTGAAGCTGCCGGCCGGACCGAGATAGCCGATTCGCAAAGGTCTTTCCAAAACAAAAGACCCGCTCATCAGCTCTCGCCAAATAGCTATCAGACACCTGTCCGGCAGTGGGCCTTTATTGGCCTTGGCAATCCTGTCAAATACATCTTTTTCGCGGTCCGGCGAATAAACCGGCTTGTCGGTTTTGGTCTTCAGCGTTCCTATCTTTACTACAACACGCGCACGCTCATTGAGCAGCTTGACAAGCTGATTGTCAATTTCGTCAATCTTCTTTCTCAGTTCTTCAAGAGACATAAATCAAATCCAAAAAGTCAAAAAAGTCGGAAGCAAATCATAAACGCTATCCGCTTTTTTTATAAAAACTAATATATTTAACAGAATTTTACTCTTGCGTCAATGAATTTGACTGATTAGATAATATTTTAGGCATACAATTGTGGTAAAATATGCAAAAAGTAACAAAATATACAATTTTTCAGACAAAATGGGGCTATTTCGGCCTCGCAGGCACCGAATATGGCCTTTGCCGAACCCAACTGCCCGGGTCAAAACCGGAAAAAATCAAAACAATTCTCTTAAAAAATCTTCCAAATCCTCAATATGATAAATCCTTTTGCAAAATTCTTCAGCAGCAGATAACCGCCTACTTCGAGGGTGATTGTATAAAATTCAGCCGGGATACTCCTCTTATCCTCGATGGATTCAGTTCGTTCGGCACATCCGTTTTAACCGCCTGCAGGGAAATAGAAATTGGCCAAACAATAACTTACGGCAAATTAGCGAAAAAAGCAGGCAGAACAAACGCCTCTCGGGCTGTCGGCAGCACCCTCGCCAAAAACCCTCTGCCATTGATTATCCCCTGCCATCGAATAATCCGCAGCGACGGAAAGATGGGCGGCTTCTCCGCCCCCGGTGGAATAATCTTAAAAAAGAAAATGCTTGAGCTTGAGCGCAAAGCCATCAGCATCTGAACCTGATATCTTTTCAAAACTCCAGTCCATTAAACACATTAAAAATAATTGCAAAATAATTTTATTTTTTTCATTGACAATATAACGATTTTCGTGTATTTTTACATGAAATACGACCGTATTCTTAAAGTTATAAAAGGAGAAATGATATGAACGAACTCATTGAAAAAAACAGGCGCTTGCTGCGTTTTTGCTGTGATGCCCTTCGAAGCATAGGACAAATAGTTCTGCTTTTGGGAGTGCTAAGCGTATGTGCAATAACTACATTAGTGATTTTATCAAAATTCGGGAACTGGCATGCACCCGAAGCTTTTAAAATGATTATCGCAATGCCGTTAGCTGCCTTCAATATTTTCTTTATCGGGATAGGAATATTGGGGCTGGCACAATTTATCAGGTACCTGGTCGAAAGGGATTATAAACCAGGCTGGATACTCCGTCATGGAGATATGTTTTTCTACCTGTATGCACTCCTGACAATATTGAGTGTCGTTTGGGTATATACGATTGCCCCGAGTGACCGTTCTCCGGACATGTACAGGGGGGTGCCCGTGATAATTGTAGTAGTGTTTACTACTGCGGTAAAAGTTTTGATTCTGGTCGGACTTGGCCAGATTTTGCGGAGGCTTATGCCAATTATCGAAGAGTCAAAATCGCTTGTCTAAAAGGAGTTTTGCAAATGATTAACATTCGACTTGATTATGTCCTTTTGGACAAAAGGATGAAGCTGAAAGATTTGGCAGAAGTGACAGGGCTTGCTGTAAATAACCTGTCCATTCTTAAAACCAACAAGGCACGCGCAATTCGCTTTTCAACTTTGAGCAGCTTATGCAAGGCGTTGAACTGCACGCCCGGTGATTTGATTGAGTATGTCCCCGATGATGAGAATTCTTAAAATTATTCCAGATGCACTACGCCGGTCGTGCGGTCCGCTTCAAGGCTGGCTTTCTTGATAATATCATAAAGCTCGCGGGGTCTGTGAACCTTTTCAAACTCAAACTTCGGGTCCGATTTGTCGGTCGTTATAAGCCCGACAGAACCTATTCCGACAATACAATCCAGCAAATTCCTGCGCATCTTCAGATCTATCACCCTGAACATATCTATATTATCGACATGTCTGTCGAGGATGCCCCGGCCCCATTCAATCCTGTCAGGGGAAACTTCGTAATAGGTCATTTTTAGCTTGATGATTTTCAAAACAAGAATAAGCACAACAACCAGACCAAGCGCTACGCCGGTAATTTCTCTGTACATACCGGCTGCTGTAATCTGATTTTCGGTAAGTTTTAAATTCAGCAAATCGTCAGCCAGCTTCTCAAGAGGATATTTTATCAGAAAGCCGGCCAATATAATAAGGCACATACCCTTTAATATGGCCGAGGTTATCCCCCAAAGAGAAGGCCTGGCCGCAAACAGGACACAATCGTCTGTATCCTCGGTTTCCTCGTCCTCGGATAATTCCGTATTAGAGACCCTTTCTTTCCCCAGGGCCCTGGCCTTATCGCCGTTTAAAAATTCTCCGCAGAACCGGCACTTGATTGCGCGGGCCCGTATGGTCTCTGCACAAAACAGGCATTCTTTAGTCTGAAAATTAATAAACACCATTTAGTATATATCGGAAAAATGCTTGATTTAGAGCAGAAGATTCTTTGCCTGTCACCTTTGAAAATTCAAATAAGTTGTTTGCTTATTTGCATTTGAACCCAAAATCCAGGATAAAAATTGCACAGAATTTCTTAACCACATACAATTACATCAACTCAACTTAACATACTGTAAATATTGAACTTATAGAGATACCCTGTTTTGTACCAAGCCGTCAAAGAAAAATTTTTCAAAAAATAATGTAAAAGATACTTGACATAATGTAAAGTTTGCTTTACATTTACAGACGGAAAGAAGCATAAAATGTAAAAAAGGAGAACAACTATGAATAGATACCAGAAATTAGCGTGGTTTAATTTAATCGTCATAACGGCAGCACTTGTTATTACTACAGCGGGAGTCATAGTAGAAATTCGCTGGAGAGGATATTCAACTATTGCGCCGTGGTTTTTTGTTGTGATTCTGCTACTTTTAAAACTAAAGCCCTTTTTGTTTAGGAAACCACAGAGCGAGGGCGGGGTCGTCTGTGATGAGCGGGACAGTTTTATTACACAAAGAGCCATATCGTTTGCCTATAAGAACTTCTGGATCGTTTTTATCATATCCAGTCTTGTAGTGCATATTTTCGTGGGGCCAAAGAACTCTGTTCCGACAATAACATTACCGCTGATGGCTATTGGAGGAGTTCTGTTTATGCAAATCATGTGTTCAGCGTCTATTTTAGTTCAGTACGGCTGGGGAATTAAAGGAGAACAATCATGAAACAAACAAAGGAAGTATCTTGGTTTTATTTCTTTTTGGGATTAGCTTGTTTTCTCATCCCGGGCTCAGTCGCCGTATTTATTGCTTATGACAGGGGAATATCCTTCGCTCCAGTGCTTATGTTCACAGCCATTGTCATCTGGGGCGGTTTATTTTGGTTATTTCCTTTTACTTTCGGCAGGCTCGGCAAAGGGAAAAAGAAGGTCACTTTCGATGAGCGAGACCAGTTAATCCATAAAAGATCAGTTATGGCCGCGTATGTTGTGCTTTGGTTATATTTCGTCGCCGCATGCGTGACTGCCTGGTGCATCGTCGGTCCACATGGCTCTATCTCAGTTAACGTAATGCCTCTGACACTTTTAGGGGGCCTTGTCATTTTTACGTTTGTTCAGGGTCTGGCTTCCATGATTCAATACGGTCGGACGGACAAAGGAGAAAAATCATGAATAGAGTGCAGAAAATAGCGTTGTTTTTCGTCGTTACGATATCCGTAGCCTTTCTTCTCAGTTGCATAGCGATTGGGATATTGTATGTTAAAGTTGGAATGCCAAAAGCGCTTGCAGGTCTCGGATTTATGGGTATCGCAGGCCTCGGAGGCTTTTCAGCTCTAATTTTCCAAACAGAAAAAGGCAAGGTTACTCTCGACGAACGTGACAGGTTGATTAACAGAAGGGCTGCTCTTGCTGGTTTCGGCACATCATATCTGCTTGTCGGTCTGGCATGCATGATTCCATTTTTTATTCTTGGGCCGAAAGCCTCAATATCGGTTAGCTGGCTGCCTTACATATTTGGGGGAGTTGGCCTCAATATGTTCTTTGTCCATTCTGTGGCGATTTTGATCCAATACGGCCGAAGCGATAAAGGAGAAAAAGTATGAACAAGTTTCAGAGAGAAACATGGATCACGTTGCTTTTAGTAGTACCAGCCTGGGCAATTTGCGGCCAGTTACCGATATTACTTATATACCTTGAAGGGCCAAAATTTCTACACCTATTCTCATTTGCATGCGCAACTATGATAGGGGGGCTGTCCTGGTTGTTACTTTTATTCTTTAATAGAAAGTTGAAAAGAAAAACAAAAATAGAATTCGACGAACGAGACAAATCAATCTTAATAAGGTCAACTTTAGCCGCATACGTTGTGCTCTGGATATATTTCATAGCGGCATGTATCTATGTCTGGTTAACTGCCCCTCCAGACCATTCCATCTCAGTTAATGTGATGCCAATCGTAATTGTTGAGGGAATTGCGGTCTTTATCTTTGTTCAAAGCGTAACTACTTTGATTCAGTACGGCCGGGAGAGCAAAGATGGGAAACAATAACTTAAGTAATCAGATTCGCAGGCTTCGATTTGAAAACGACCAGATGACTCAACAGGAACTGGCCGATAAAGCCGGTGTCACCCGCCAGACAATCATCGCCATCGAATCCGGTAAGTATGCACCTTCTCTGCCCCTTGCCTTTAAGATAGCTCAAACTTTTGGCATCTCGATAGAAGACGTTTTTCAATATGAAAACGAACAATCGTAGCTTTTTTATATCCAAAAAACCCGTTTTAAGGCATTTTTTCTGTAACAAAACAACGATTCATACGTCTATTATAATGTTCTACCGAACTTTTTTAAATGTCTTCGGGACTGTGTAATGCGGAAAAAGACCGTAGCAATAATCTCACTGGTAACATTTACCGCCCTATGCTGGGCGCTTATATTGGCTGTGAAATGGACAGACAAGACCGTATATGTTTGTGCGCATGATTTTGAGTCTTCACCGGGCATTCGTCTGATGGATCCCAACCACGTCATTTTTGAGATAATCAGCCATGGGACTAATCGCGTGAATGTAAAATGGGACAAAACCGAGATACGTCATCAAGGCCGCTGCCGTGTGAAAATGCGCGAGAACTCACCAAACGTTCAGGTATCAGCAGAAGTGAATGATGGAAAAATCTACCCGCTTGTAATAGACAGCGGAGCTACTAAATATCTTGCAGCTACTGATTCTCTTGTGCTGGATGCCGGCTTAGAGATTTTTCCTATATACGAACTCGGCAAGAACATCGGCGGGCTTTGTCACCTCGACCAGCTTAAGATAGGAACCCTAACGATCGTCCTGCCCGCCTGTGAATACTGGCTGGCGCATTATGAAAGGCGTGTGCTCGGCCAAACAATATGGAAGGAAAAGAAACTTAACCTTGGCCTAAGCCTGATGAAAGAATTCAGCTATATACTTTTCGACAATGTCAACCGAGAGGTGGAATTCGCAACAAACAATTCTTTTAATCCACCAGACAGCAATTCGTGGCATCAGCACCCGATATCGATAGAGCACAATGACAAGCAGTACGCCAGGTTAGTTGTTGATATCCCGCTTGCAGGCCAAACGCAACGCATAGAGTTCGATACAGGCGCTGCCCCGGGATTGATTCTCACGGAAAGTATATGGGCAAAGATTTCCTCCGGCTTGAATATACGATACCAGGAAAAAAGTCAACTTAGAACCCCCCTTTCCGGCTGGCTGCCGTGCAGAATAACTACAGTAGAACAACTTGCCCTGGGAAATATCTCGATAAATGATGCCCGGATTCACGTTATTGCCGATGATAATCCTTTTGGACAGGAAGAGTTTACACTGGGAATAGGTTTCTTTAAAGAAACTGTGATTGTGCTCGATTTTGAGCGCAACCTATTATGGGTCATGAATCCGCTTCAATCAATAGACTCCTGATTGTTCTAAGATGTGCTTATTCGAATTCCTGCAGCAGCTCAAGTAATTTGCGGTCGAGCTTATGGCCGTGGAAGTCTTCATATTCCACATCTTTTCGGCCGGAATCAATAATGCCGAACGACCCGCGTAAATTCCATACGGCCAAACCAATACCGTGACCGGTAAGTATCTCCAGGACATCACGCAGCCAGGTTAAGACAACTTTATGCGGCGTCTTGTTATAAGCACCGCCTTCTCCGCAGTGAACGCCAACGCCTTGTTTAGCAAGGTCGGCCCATTTTTGATAGTGCTGCTCCAGACGCTTACGGTCCCAGCCGCTTCCGGGCCAGGCAGGTTCGGGGAATTTATCACCATTCACCCAGGAGGCTTTATAGTGACTGATAAACATTGGCTGATAGGCACGCGTGCTCTGGGCGATTCCAAGGTCGGCCAATTCCGGTGCCGGTTCGTTCCCCCAGCTCATGCCATCGGCTACGACAATACGATCGGGATTTATTTCACGGATGGCCCCAACTGTTGTACGGACTACACGCTCATGGTCGCTGCGGCTCATAAGCTGTCCGATAGAAGGCGGCTCATTGATTAAATCGAAACTGAGCTTATCTCTTGAAATACCACGATAGCGCTTGGCAAGCATCTGCCAGTGGAAGCAGAATGCTTCGAGCGGTTCGGCGTCCTTCCACAGATTGAATGGTTCGGTGAATTCCCTGTTCACCGAATAGCCGGGCCCGCGATGAAAATTCAGACTGACGTGCAGACCATATTTTCCGGCAAGCTCCACTGCCCGGTCGAGTTTCTCCAGCATCGGCTCGTGGATTTTATAGTCGTCCCCGTCTTCTATCCATAATCGATAGCACATTGGAAAACGAACGAAGTCAAATCCCCAGTCGCGCATCCAGTGGAAATCATCCTCCGGAAAATCGGCTTTGCTTCGCATCGTGAACATATCCAGCAGATTAAATCCCCGCCAGCGCGGCAGTGCCTTTTGCACAACAGATCTGTTTGTTCTCTTCTTCGGTCTCTGTGCGTACGCTGGCAGTGCCGCCGCCGCGGTCCCGGCGGCAACCATTTTCAAAAAATCTCGTCGATTATTGTCCATAAAAATCACCTCACTCAGAAAAACCCTCATGTCTTAAAATTTGAAGATTGACTGTTTGATACTAAAAATAGTAAATAATAGATAGAAAATAGTCAATAAAAACAGTTGGGTTAATAATGGCATTACCTAAAGTAGCAATAATTGGCCGGCCGAATGTCGGTAAAAGCAGTCTGTTAAATGCACTGGCAGGTGCGATGATAAGTATAGTCGAGCCTACGGCCGGTGTTACAAGAGACCGTGTTAGCACTTTTATCGGCAGAGACGAGCGCTATTTTGAGCTTATCGATACCGGCGGATATGGGATAGTCGATAGCGACCAGTTGAGCGAACATATCGAATATCAAATCTTCCAGGCGATTGAATCGGCGCAGCTTGTGTTGTTTATGGTCGATATTCGTGACGGTATTGTGCCCTTGGACGAAAAAATAACACAGCTTCTGCGCAAAAACAATCTCGACGTAATCGGCGTTGCCAACAAGGCCGACACAGCAAGGCTGTTTCCCAACGCGGGAGAATTTACCAAACTCGGCTTCGGCGAATTTCTATGCGTTTCAGTAAAGAACAATCTCAACAAAGAGGTCCTGCTCGATAAAATCTTTGATAAAATCGCAACTTTGGAGCCGGGAAGGCCGGCAATACCCGATATGAAAGTAGCTATAGTCGGAAAGCGAAACGCCGGCAAGAGCACTCTCGTAAATGCTATGGTGGGTTTCGAGCGCGTAATTGTCAGCGAGACGCCGGGAACTACCAGAGACGCTGTTGATGTGCGATTTGAAAAAGACGGCAAGACCATCGTTGTTATCGACACGGCTGGGGTTAGAAAGAAAAGAAAGATGGCCGGCAGTATCGAGTTCTACGGCTACGTTCGTGCAGAACGGTCGATTCGTCGCGCCGACGTTGCGCTGTTTATCATAGATGCCACCGTTCCTGTCTCACAGGTCGATAAGAAATTAGCCAAACTCATCGCCGAAGAAAACAAAAGCTGTATAATAATCGTAAATAAATGGGACCTGGCCAAAGATTCGGCCTCCACCGAAGATTACCAGGAATATTTGACGAAAGTTCTGCCGGGCTTAAAATATGCACCTATAGCTTTTACTACAGCAACCGAAGCAAAGAACATCCAGAGCGTTCTGGATTTGACGACGGAAATCTTCAAACAGACAACAACATGGATTCCCACCGTCAAATTAAATAAAGCGTTTGAAATTATTAAACAGGAGAAAATCGGCACGTCCAGAGGCAAAAAAAAGGGCTGGCCAAAAATTTACTATGCCACGCAAATTGCGATAAATCCGATTACGATACTTATGTTCGTAAACAAGCCCGAATTGTTCGAAGAAAACTACCTCAGATACGTCGTAAACCGGTTGCGAGCCTTGCTGCTGGTAGAAGAAGTGCCGATAAAACTGCTGGCCAGACCACATAGGAAATAATAGATAAGAAAAAGTTAACACAAAATACGAGGTACAAAAGATGGAAACACTTTTGTTGATGCTGATTTGTGGCACCGGGTATCTGGTGGCTTATCATACTTACGGGCGGTTTCTGGCAAAAAAGATATTCAAACTTAATAAAAATGCATCCGTGCCGAGCGTGGAACTGCGGGACGGTATCGATTACGTCCCGGCTCGAAAGGGTATAATTTTCGGACATCATTACACTTCAATCGCCGGCACGGGTCCTATCGTCGGCCCGGCAATAGGAATTATCTGGGGCTGGCTGCCGGCAATCCTCTGGGTGTTCTTCGGCTCCATCTTTATGGGAGCTGTGCATGACTTGGGAGCGTTGGTTGTCTCGCTGCGAAACGAGGGCAAAAGCTTATCAGAAGTCGCCGCCAAATATATCAATATGCGAGTGCGATTTATATTCTTCGCCGTTGTATTTTTGAGTCTGCTGATTGTTATCGCAATATTCGGCGTTGTGATTGCGGCCGTTTTTACCAGATTTCCCAGTGCGGTCGTTCCGGTCTGGCTGCAGATTCCAATTGCCGTTGCGCTGGGTTTTGCCGTCTATAAAAAGACTGCCAACGTAGCCATTGCAACGGCAATAGCGGTAATCGGAATGTATCTGTGTATTGCCATAGGCAGTTTACTGCCAATCGAGCTCGGGACAGTTTTGGGGATACCATCGACAGGACTTTGGGTAATAATTCTGCTGATTTACGCCTGGGTGGCTTCGACACTACCGGTTACAACACTCCTGCAGCCGAGGGATTATATCAACGCCTGGCAGCTCTTTATCGCTATGGGTCTGTTGGTCGCCGGGGCTGCAGTAGCTTCCTTATCGGGTAATCTTCCCCTTGTTGCGCCACCGTTCAACACGGCGCTTCCGGCCGGCACTCCGCCGATTTGGCCTTTTATGTTCGTTATAATCGCCTGCGGCGCCATCAGCGGATTTCATTCGCTGGTGGCCTCCGGCACAAGCTCAAAACAGGTCTCCAAAGAAACCGACTGCCAGTTCGTTGGGTACGGCTCCATGCTGTTGGAAGGTTTCCTGGCAGTACTGGTTTTGGTCTGTGTCGCAGCCGGCATCGGAATGGCTCTAAAGCTCGACAACGGCACAATTTTAACGGGTCAGGCCGCATGGCAGCATCAATACAGCACCTGGATCGGTGACAAGGGTTTATCCGACAAAATAGCCCCGGTAGTTATCGGTGCGGCTAATATGATGGGTAAAATTGGCATACCTGAGACAGTTGGAATTACGCTTATGGGCGTATTCATCGCTTCGTTCGCCGGCACGACACTCGATACCTCGACGCGAATCCAGCGCTACGTGATAAGTGAGATGGCAACCGACCTTCGAATTCCGTTTTTGGCAAACCGATGGGCGGCAACAAGTTTTGCCGTAATTACAGCAGCCGGGCTGGCATTCGTCACAGGCGCAGACGGCAAAGGCGCAATGATGCTTTGGCCGTTATTTGGAAGCGCAAATCAGCTCCTGGCCGCTCTGGCTCTGCTGTTGGTTACACTTTATCTAAAACGCAAGGGCGGGCTGAAATTCCTTGTAACCGCTTTGCCGTGCCTGATTATGCTGGTAATTACAGTCTGGGCGATGGTCAAAAATGAAATGAATTTTATCAGCTCGTCCAATTGGCTTCTCGTTATAATCGGCGGCGGAATTTTTGCACTGTCGTTATGGATGACCATCGAGGCTTTGGCAGTATTTTTCAATTCGTCCCAGCCGGCGGAGTCTTAGCAGGATTTAGAGGTATCAATTTAAATTTAGCTTCTTCCGGCTGATTTTTAAGCCTGATTTCGTTTTTGCGGAGGTATTCTTCGGGGAAATTGTAAACCACATCTCTGCGTTGCTCCTCGTCCGGCCCCTTTTTTTTATCATCGTCAAAAATATATAAGGTTATCTGGTATGGTTGACTTTCATAAGCCTCTTTGGCCGCCGCAGTAGCAAATATCGAAAAAGATACCAAATCATTGTAACTGGAAGTGGGTATTTCCGGTTTGTATTCACCTACGAGATTCAAGCCTAACGTAATTCCAAGCTTGGCATCTATGGAATATTCGGTTAACGAGTCCGCTTCGGGCAACATTTTGATATTCACTGTGTTAGAGGCCATCCTTGTCTGGCCTGGCGCCAATTCGACATATGGAGTTTTCACAGCGACAGAGAGTCTCGCCTGCGTGATATCCCTGCTTGTCAACTGGACCTTTGCTTTCAACCTGCTGTCGGCGGGCACATACATTTCCACTTTCTCTGGTTCAATACTCTTGGGCGTTAAAGGGACTCCGTTTTCATTGACACATTCGATTTCCAACAATTTTTTTTCAAGCTTAACTACATTGACTTCAATTATCTCCGGTTTACAATCTTCAACAGCAAGGCCTCCAAGCTCTTTTATCTCATCGCTCCTTTTGAGAAAATCCAGAACCTTTAGAGCATGTGAGCCGGTAGTAGTCATTCCTTCCCGCTCAGGATTCAGAGTGAAATCAAGCTTCCGAGTGCCGCCGTCCAGTTCTCTTCTTACCTCGGTGATTTTTTTAGCCGGACCTTTAAGCTCGATATTATTAATCGAAGCCTCCGGTTGACCGTTGAAACTGACCAGGAGTTCGGAGCTTTTTGCCACCCTCATCATGACCCTGGGGATTGTGTGCACCTCGTCCAGGTCAAGGTCGGTCCAGACCCAGATCAGGACCGTCAAAAAAATCACAATTGCTATCTTGCCGAATTTGATCTTTCTTATCATTGTATTACACCTGCCTTTTCAATTTTGGTTGCAGTACGAGGCAGCAGGTATCGCATATTCAGTACGGTTATACTCATGAAATAACTCTTGTAAGTTGCTTTCTTAGCTCGGATTCGTCTATGTTCCGCGTAATTCTTCCATCTTTAGCAATTGAAATGATGCCTGTTTCCTCACTTACAACCAAACAGATGGCATCCGAGCCTGTAGATATTCCTATAGCCGCCCGGTGCCGCGAACCGAGCTCGACACCGCCTATACTGTCGGCCTCGGCCAAAGGCAACTGTACGCTGGCGGCAATTACTCTGTCACCTCGAATAATAACGGCCATATCGTGAAGGGCCGTGCCGGGGTGGAAAATGGTTCTAAGCAGGTCGGCCGTTACTTTGGCATCAATACGAACGCCGGTTTCTATAAATTCGCCCAACGCGACCTGCTTTTCTACAACAATAATGGCTCCAATTCTTGCTGCGGAAAGTTCAGTTACGCCGGTAACTATTTCTTCGACAGTTTTTGAAAGCTGGTGCCACGACCCTGACCAGAAACGAGGCTGGCCAAGACGTATGAGGACTCTTCGAATTTCCGGCTGAAAGGCAGCCACGGCAATAATCAAAACGCCAATCAAAAAACCCTTGTAAAGATGTTTAAGCCTGGGAAAGTCAAACACCTGAACGGATAAATTTAAGATGAGCACTCCGATGACAAGAATGAGTATAACTCCGCGAAATAATCTCTCTCCTCGAGTGCCTTCGAGGAAATCAACAATCCAGTAAACCACCAGGCCGATAAGAATTAATTCAATGCCAACAATCCACCAGTCATTATTATTGGCAACCCGCCTGAAATAATCGATGAGCACTTCCACGAATCAAATCCT
>JACNGQ010000341.1 GCA_014384025.1 Planctomycetota bacterium
CAGGGATATTTGGACAAGGCAGAGAGTACAGCTTTCTTTTCATCGACGCGCTTCGCAACAGACATAGCATCAGCCAACAATTGGACAGTCTCGGCTGCGCTGCGGTTGGCGGGTATTCCAAGCAGTTTTATATAACCACGAAGTGCCAGAACCTGGTTGGTCGAATCGCGTCCAGACTTAGCTATCTCCATAAGGTCTGCTGACGGAGTTGCCTCGGGCCAGTCGGCCATAGAACGTATGGCAGCCTTTTTGATTTCGGCATTACCACTGAGCAATTGACCACGAACGGCCTGGAGGGCTTGTTGGCCTCCTATTCGCGAAAGCACGGCCAAAAGATGGGGCTTTGCGGCGTTATCAGCATTGGCCAGGCCCGTGATGACAGGAGCGGCATCCGGCTCATCGAGTCGCGTAACAATGGCCACCATCGCACGCTCAATGTCCGCTCGGTCTACATCACTTTCAGCCGCAAGGAGTATTGAAACAATATCGGGAAGTTCTTTTTGCCCGGACAATTCACCCAGGGCCTTATAAGCCGCCTGGCGAATATTTCTATTATTGTCTTTGGCAATTGTGAACAAAGCAGGAATTGCTTCAGTCTGGCGGCGATTGATAAGTGTTTGAATCACATTAATGCGAACCTGGTTCTGAGCATTGCTTTGCGCGATGCCAATCAATTCTTCAGCAACACCCGGAGTCGAGATTCTGCTGAGACTTTCCATAGCAGCTTTACCGGTTTCGCCATCCGCAGCGGACACTCCGGCAAGCAGCTCGACATTGGAAGGGCCACCGAGAACTGCAAGGGCTTTCACCGCGGTAAGACGAACAGGCCCATTTTTGCTCGCGACAGCTTTTGCAACGTAAGGTGCTGCGGCCTTATCGCCACGTGCTTCAAGGGCGCTTAGCAATACAACCTGGGCTTCGCCACTGAACTGCTGTAGTTGTTCGGCAAGGGCTTCTGTGATGGCGGTACCGGGCATTTCTGTGATAAACTTTCCGGCAGCACGCTGGAGGTCAAGGTCTCTATCTTTGAGAAGAGCCAGCACATGAGGTACCGCCTTATCTTTCTCGGCCCGGACGAGGCCTTTATAGGCCGCGATTCGAATCCAGGTATTGTTGGCCGGTGCAATCATTTTGCGATAGATTGCCACGGCATCAGGCCTCTGTCCCTCAGTAAGCATGTTATCAGCACACATTAAATAAGCATTTTCACTCGCAGCCTTGAGACTTGTCGGTACTTGAGTATCTGCCAGTGCACGGGCCGCTTGTGCGCCCCCAATTCTTCCCAAAGCTTCAATAGCAGCACTGGCAACACCCGCATCACTGTCGGTTATCAACTTTGCAAGTTCGGGGGCGGCCTTGCGGTCGCCGCGCTGGCCTAAGGAACCGATGACGCCGATTTTGCGATTACCCTCTAATTCTGTAAGCGCCTGGCGCAGAGCGTCGCCGGCTTCAGGAGCGGCCATATGCTGCAAAGCAAACCGTGCCATATGGGATAGTTCCCTGTCGGCAAGAAGCGTTGACAGAGCGGGTACGGATTTGGCCGAGCCGACACGACGCAGCATCCGACAGACAAACTGCTTTCCGGCAAAGGTTGTTTTTGATGATTCCAGGGCTTTAAGCAATCTTGCCTCGATCTGTGGAAACGAGGACGGCGGGACATTTCTAATCTCCTCCTCGATAGCCGCAAGGGCCCGGTGAGATTTACCGAAGTCATAATCTTCGATGGCATCATAGTTGGCCGAGAGAGTAGCCCGGAGGCTGACCTTGTCGGCTGTTGGGAAGTCCGCAGGCACTTCCACCTGAGTTACTCTTCCGGTAGCGGCCCACTCGGTACCACGCAGGAATGTTACGATAAATCCGACACTGCTCAACTGTTCGGGACCGTGACCGAGGACAGTATGGAAAACTCTTCCTTTACCGTACTGTATGGTGAAAAGGACTGGCTCGTGCTCGCCGGTGCCTTTTTTAGCAGGGTCGGCGTAAGCGGTTGCAAGAATCTTCATATTCTTTGCAGGGCCGCGGAGCTTGCTGTAGAGTTCATCCTTCGCATGCATCCATTTTTCGGGAAGGCCCGCCGTGATGGCATGCAGACGGTCTCGCATGACAACCTGGAATTCGTGCTGTGGGCCGTGTGTCCCACCAGCACCGGGAGAGTTATCGAAAACAACTTTGCCGTCCCGGTAACGAACCATCGGGCCCGACTTTTCATTCCGTCCGCCCCATCCGCCGACAGCTATCATTTCGTTCCATTCTTGCCACTTTGGAAATGCGTTGTCCGCGGCGTGAAAGATAACCAAACCGCCACCGTTTTCCATATATTCAACCAGGGTATTCTGAGTTTGTTTGGGCCATTCATCGCCGGTATAGTTCGCAACAACAACATCATACCTTGGGAAAATCGGCCTGAAGGAATCCATCGGCTGACCTTTGGCTGGCGAGGTAGCCACATCTACTGTGAACATTCCCGTCTCTTCCAGTAATCTTTTTAGGACGGGCGTGGTACCTTTCCAGTCATGATTGTTCTGGCCGTCAACTATCAGGGCCTTAAGAATTTTCTTATTAGCCCGGCTGATATCCTGTATGCGGATATTTCGCCATTTGATACTTTTGTCCGCCTGTTTGGAGCCGTGGACCTGCAAGGCAATAAATCCCGTTGAGGTCATATCATCTCTCAGGTCGGCGGCGGGCACACCGTTAACCCAGGTTCGTATCCGGTCGCCGATGGCCTCAATGCGATAGTGATTCCACTGGTTTTGCCTGAAGGCTTGCCGGGCAGCGGGATTCTTAGTCAGATTGTTGAGCCAGCCACGACGGGCTTCGTCGTAAATACCACCAGACCATGAGCGCGGGGCCGTTTCCGGGGCGGGCTTGCCATCAGCCAACAGGTTTCTGGGATTCTTTTTGTAGGATCCTGTGCCCGGATCGATTTCGACCTGATAGCCGTGGACGCGGTAGTCCTTAAAGTGCTCGAAGCTGTGGCTGCGAATCTGAATGCCTGAATTCATATCGGGTTCGACAAAAAACTCCAGCTCCAGAATGAAATCAGTGTAATTTTTCTCAGTGCAGAGAAAGCTGTTGGGCGTATTAAGGACCGTGGTTCCGACAATCATTCCATCCTGAATGGTGTACTTTGCCTTACCATTACGCTGTACCCAGCCATTGAAAGTTTTACCGTCAAAGAGGTTCTCCCAGTCCGCGTCCGCCGCGAGTGATAAAGACGGCAGAGCAATATAAACTATGGTAAATATAAGTAAAAGCGTTACGAAACGTTTCATTATTCTACTCCTTATGTCTTGCATTTCTTTATTGAATTTCTTCTAAAGAATCCATGGCTCGCGATAGGAACGGCCAAGCAGTGCACTGGCTTCCGGGTCGCCTTTGATTTCTTCTTTTTCGGGGTCCCATTTTATTTTGCGTCCGGTGAGCATTGCAATCTCACCAAGCAGGGCCACACTGATGGAGCGATGGCCAACTTCCACGGGACAAATAGTTAGCTTGCGGCTTTTTACGCAGTCGAGGAAGTTCTGCTTGTGGTCCCTGCTCTCGTAGAGTTTTATTTCGTTGGGGGCAATTTCCTCCCGCAGGATTTTTTCATTTGAGGCGTTCAGCCCGCCACGATTTACATGTATCCAACCTTTTTCGCCATACCATTTGGCCCCCTGGGTGAGCTGCTGGTTGTTGGCGACGGTCATTATCGTGCCGTCGGCATATTTGCAGGCAAATTTGTACTCAGTGGGAGCGTTGTAAAGGCCTTCTTGGGGATAGTTACCCTTGCCCTCGATTTCCACCGGCCCGGTATAATCCCAGCCCATACCCCAGTGAGCAATGTCAATATGGTGCCCCGCCCAGTCGGTAAGCTGGCCGCCGGAGTAATCCATAATCCATCTCCAGTTCCAGTGAACCACTCCCCGATATGGCACATAAGGAGCAGGCCCGAGCCAGAAATTCCAATCGAGTCCTTCGGGAACCTGCGTAACAGGTTTAACGTCCGTAGCACCGCCGGTTGGCAGGCCGACTTCGACCTTCAGGATTTTTCCGATGCGGCCGTTGCAGACAAGCTCACAAGCCCTGCGGAATCTCCACTCGGAGCGCTGCTGGCTGCCGGTCTGCCAAACCCGTCCGTAGCGATGGACCGCGTTGCAGATGGCGCGTCCTTCCCGGATGGAACGGGCAAGCGGTTTTTGGCCGTGGATGTCGAGCCCCGCCCTGGCCGCTGCTATAGCAGGGATGGCGTGCCATTGGTCAGGCACCGCTATTTGAATCGCATCGAGGTCGCCGCGGCCAATTAACTCGCGAAAGTCATGATAGGCCGTGCAATCGCTGTTGCGATACCTCTCATCAACTATCTTTTTGGCTTCGTCACGATGGCTCTTGTCAACATCACAAACGGCCGCCATTTGCACTTCCGGCTTGCTTAAGAAACCCCGCATATCACCGGAGCCCTGCGAGCCGACACCGATTGCCCCCATAACTATACGGTTGCTCGGTGAGTGGGCCCCAAAAACCGATGAGGGAACTATTGCCGGAAAAGCCATGGTTGTGCCTGCGGCAACTGCGGTTCCTTTCAAAAAGCTCCTTCGAGTTATTCTGCCTTCTTTGTTCATAATAATCTCCTAACCCGGCGTAGCCGGAACCAAAAAAGTTGGGCGTTTTAAAAAACGCTATAACTTATTACGAAATAAATAGATATAGCCGACCGCTAAAATATTGTGCGCGCCGTGCATACAATTTTAGTCTTAAGAGACTAATCAATATCAGTCGAGAACGGAGATAATAACGCTACATAGTGTAAGGCCCATCCTCATCGGATGATAGTATCAAAATTTACAATTATTGCAATACCTTTCTTATGTTGAAACAGCTATGCAAAAAGCTTGATTTTTATTTTAACATGGTTTTAATCCCGGATTTGCACGCCAAATTCCTTAAACTGCGCGCCTGCATTCAAAAAGTGCGCGGTAATCCAGAACACCGTCCATTCTTCAACATAATTACCGCGAATACCGGAAATATCATTACGACTAAGACGCTGCCCGAATTTCCCGTGCTGTGCATAATTCGTATGATGCGGCTGCTCGCCCTGGCTTCCATAAGGGTCGATAAGCTGGCCGCAACTGCGGTACATTAAGATTGCAAGTTTTTTTAATTCGTCCCTGTCCAGAAGCTGTCCTAATCGATAGATATCCGGCGTAATGAGTACACCGAAGACATCAATGTGCATGTTTTGGACGGAAACGGCCGTCCAGCCCCTGGTCTTAAAATCATGGTCGCGGAGACGGCCGGCAGGCAGGTCTATATCCAGCACCATAACATAAGTTAAAACAACGTCACAGGCATGTTCGGCCCATTTGAGGTATTTACGGTCATTTGTCAGCTCATAGAGCGCTAAAAATCCCTGTAGAGCAGCAAAGGCGCCCTCTTTGTCTTCGCAACTGGCATCTAAAGTGCCTCCCCAGTACGGCTCATCCATACTCAGATGCCTCGACGCATAGACATTGCCGGCTTTTTCCGCAGCCTGGCGATACGTATCAGAACCGAATAACCGATAAGCTTTGCATAGTGGAGCAATAAAAAATGCCTGATTCGTTGACAGCGGCCTCCAATCTTCCGACAGAATTCTATTTGCGTGAAAATCACAAGCTTTGCGCAAAAAATGTTCCCAGCGAGAAACGTCTAATCCTTTTATTCTGCCGATACGAATCGCATTGGCAAAATTCAACATGGCCTGGCCCTGAGAAAGCAGCTCAGATTGATTACGCCGAACCCACTGCCGTTTTTCGTAATCGTACCATGTATAAAAACCCTGATCGTAAAATTCTACACCGGAAAGGAAATCAAGAGATTTTCTTGCCATCTGTGATGCTTTTGAATCACCGAGCTCTTCGTCCAGGACCTGCAACGCATATCCGGGCGCAGCCGTCTGGCCGCACCATCCGAAAACGAAAAAACAGCGGTCGGGATATTTGTTAAAACCCGCAATGTCCCCTTCTTCGTACCATCGTGTTTTGGCAAGGCGGTACTTTGCCTTGATGATGTCCTTAAACGAGGGCAACCCTTCAAGAGAATACGGAGAGAAAATATCCAGAGATGTTCTTGTGGGGCGTTGAAATCCGGAGCCTTTTTCAGCGACCGGATAGGCCTCAAGATAAAATGTCTTTTCAATAATTGCTCCCGGAGGGACGTTAAGATAAGCATTATCATATGAGATAAAGCCACGCTGAGAAGCCTTAATAACACTTCGTTTGCCATTAGAAGCGCAGGGCCCGGAAAGAAGGACCAGTTCCGTTCCATGCTCTTGCGCAATCAGTCCCAACGACCACCATTGGTCCTGTAAGTTGCCGTATGGCACAGGCGAGGGCAGAGAATGTAAGGCCACTCCTTTCATACATTCATTGCCTTTCCATTCTAAGCTGGCATAGGGCATCGGAAAACGATGTTCTTCAAAGATAGCTTCTTCCCCGGATTCGCCTGAGTAAACAGGTACTCGGCCGCTCTTTGCACCGGATGGATTACCATGATACAGTATGCCGGGCAGCAAAACGCCTGAACCTTTACCGCGGCATTGAAAACGAACCGAAAGTGTCACAAATTTGGCCTTTACCTTTCCTTCCCAGATGAACCTGCGAATACACTTAACAACGCTGCCTTCGGGACAATATGAATCTGAAATCCGCCACGTGCCCGCCGAGGTTTCGAGCTTGCCCCGCAAAATTGTCCAGTCTCCTATGTGCTCTATTTCAGTAGGTTTGCCATGAACCCAATCCACAGGCCAGCCCTGCTTCCATGCGGTAGCAATCGACCAGAGACCTTCCAGCGGTGAAGTTAAAATATCTTCACCATCCAGAAGTATTTCAACCTTGTAGAACTTACCATCGTGTTTTGTACGAAGACCGGGAAGCTGTCCATATGCAGGCAAGCCGAACATGCTGTACGATGTTAAGATAAATACTATCAAATTCATAATTGAATGTCTCATTGTAAATCTCCAATTCCGGGAAATAACCTTCTTACCTCACTCCAGGCAATACTTTACTGATTCGACATCCTGATTATTTTATCGACACAGCTTGATTTGTAAAGACTGCCGGGGTATCATTTCAAAAGGAAGTTAGACTGATTCAAATAGAAAATGCCGAACAGAACAATAAGATGGGCATGCACAAGTGCAGAGGAAGGGAGTTTTCAATGGGTCAAAACATTAATCGTCGCCATTTTTTGAAATTCGCCTGCAGCGCTGCTACTGCCGCTACTCTTCCACATCTGGCTTTTTGCGATGAAGAACCATCGCGCAGGCCGAACATTGTCTTTATCCTCGTTGACGACCTCGGCTGGTCGGATGTGGGATGTTACGGTAGCGACCTGCACGAGACACCCAATATCGACAAGTTGGCAAGCCGGGGTATGCGGTTTACGGATGCCTACGCCGCAGCGCCGGTTTGCTCGCCGACGCGTGCTTCGATTATGACAGGTAAGTATCCGGCCCGGCTGCATATGACTATCTGGTATGAAAGCTCGGCCAATCCACCACAAAACCGAAGGCTTATCCCGCCGGTGACACAGGGCAACATGCCGCACGAGCAGGTGACCATAGCCGAGGTACTAAAGAAGGCCGGCTACTTTACCGCTCACGTGGGCAAGTGGCACCTCGGCAACGCTTCGCACTATCCAGAGACCCAGGGCTTCGACGTCAATATCGGCGGGACTTTCTGGGGGGCACCGACTACATTCTTTTATCCTTATGGCGGCACGAGCAGATGGGGCGGGGAGTTCCGGTACGTGCCGCACCTCGAATTTGGAAACGAAGGTGAGTACCTGACCGACCGCCTGACCGATGAGGCCCTTCGAATAATCGACAAATCAAAAGACAAACCGTTCTTTCTCAATCTTTGCTACCATACCGTCCATACACCAATCGAGGGCAAGCCCGAGCTGGTCGAGCACTATAAAAAAAAAGTCAAACCGGACATGCACCATCAGAACTATGAATACGCCACTATGGTCCACAGTCTCGATGAAAATGTCGGCCGCATCTTAACCAGAATTAGTGAACTTGGCATTGCCGATAATACTGTTGTCATCTTCTTTTCCGACAACGGCGGCTACATCAATAGATACGAAACAAAAGCCGTTACCGACAACCATCCTCTGCGCTCAGGTAAGGGCTCACTCTACGAAGGTGGTACACGGGTGCCACTGATTATTCGATGGCCCGGCGTTACCAAAGCCGGCAGTCTCTGCAGCCATCCGGTTATATCAACAGATTTCTACCCGACCATTCTCGACATGACCGGCCTTGACGGTGACCCAAAGCATAACGCTGATATGGACGGTCTAAGCCTGGTACCTTTATTGAAAAAACCCACCGCCGGATTGAAACGCAAAGCTCTATATTGGCATTACCCTCACTATTACCCCACGACCAGCCCGGTAAGCTCGATTCGTCAGGACGACTGGAAATTGATAGAGTATTTCGAAGATAATCACGTCGAGCTATATAACCTTAAGAAGGACATCGGTGAGAAGAATAATCTTGCAGAGAAAATGCCCAAGAAAACTGAAGAGCTTCGCAAACTTCTTCACTCCTGGCGCAAGGCTGTGGATGCTCAGATGCCTGTAAAGAATCCAAATACCGTTAAGAAAGTGAAATAATCAGCTAATCGCTCTTTATAAGGAAAATCAGAATGGGTATTCAAAAAACAAAAATCATTGTGTTAATTACTCTTTGTCTTGTATTGCTCGGACTCGGGCCTGTTTGGGCCGCTCAAAACGACCTTGTGAGAATATCTGTTGACGCAACTGCAACGGGCGAATCGTTGCGGCATGTCTGGCAATACTATGGATATGATGAGTGCAACTACACAACGTCGTCCGGTGCACGCGAGCTGATGAAAACGCTTGCAAATATCAACACCGAACCGGTCTATCTGCGTCAGCACTTTCTACTGGCAAGCGGCGACGGCAAGCCGTCATTAAAATGGAGTTCTACAAATATTTACTCAGAGGACGCCGCCGGGAATCCTGTGTACTACTGGCCAATCATGGACGAGATTATGGACGCAATTGTCGCATCCGGCAGCCGGCCGTTAATCGAAATCGGTTTTATGCCTCAAGACCTTTCCGTTAAGCCAACTCCTTACAAAAGCAGCGATCCATTTGGAATGAAAGGATACGGAGTTTACTATCCTCCAAAGGATTACCAGAAGTGGGCGGAACTGATACGACAATGGGTTCGTCATAGTGCCCAAAGATATCAGAACGTCGAAAAAACGTGGTTGTGGGAGCTGTGGAACGAGCCAAATATAAGATACTGGCAGGGAACGTTCGAGGAATACTGCAAGCTGTTCGACTATACAGAGTTTGCGCTCCACGAAATACTGCCGAAGGCATCTTTGGGGGGACCGCACACAGCCGGTGCTCCACCGTTTCTTCGCCAGTTTCTGGAACATTGCCTGAAAGGTAAAAATTATGTCACCGGGCAACCGGGAACACGTCTGGATTATATCGGATTCCATTCCAAGGGAAGAACTAAATATATCAACGGACATCCTCAAATGGATTTGGGCCAGAACCTCAGAACCAATCAACAGGGATTTGCTATCATCGCTGACTTTCCGGAATTTAGAAACACCCCGATTATCATTGGTGAATGTGACCCGGAGGGAGCGGCAGCGCTCTCTTCACGAGTCCATCCGGCCAACGGCTACCGTAACGGCAGCGCCTACGCAGCTTACGAAGTTGCTTTAATGAAACATACTCTGGACCTGGCGGCCCACCAGGGGGTGAATTTGCAGGGCGTGCTTACCTGGGCTTTTATGTTTGACGGGAAGGACTACTTTGAAGGATTTCGTACGCTATCTACTAATGGAATCCATAAACCTGTATTAAATGCTTTTAAGATGTTAGGAATGCTTCAAGGTAGGCGTATTCCCTTAACAAGCAGCGGTGCTCTCGGGCTGGAGCAAATTCTCGAAAAAGGCATTCGGTATAAACCGGATATTGACGGCCTGGCCGTTGCCACAAAGGAATCTGTGCAGACGCTTATGTGGAATTATCATGATGATATGGTCAAGGCCGCCCCTGCCTCCGTGGAGCTGACTATCAAAGCCCCTAAGAATAACCCAACACGGGCACGTATAGCTCACTATCGAATCGATGTTAATCACAGTAATGCTTACACACGATGGCTCGAATTCAACAGCCCTCAGACACTTGGGCCGGATACGTTGGCCCGGTTACATGCCGCAGGTGAGCTGGAACTCCTCGAACCGGTTCGATTTTGCGATGTTCACAATGGAAAAGTGAAGTTAAATTTCAGCCTGCCCAGATATGGAGTTTCGTTAATCGGGATTCGCTGGGGGCCGTAACAATCACTTTCTTTATTTGATTGCATCAGCCACAAGAGGAACACAACTGGTATTCAGCGGTTTTTATCTACCGCCCTATCGCCAGACTGAACCAAGTTTGTAAACAATCAGAGATTCAACCTGAGTATTTCCGCCTTTTGTGAATATTTCAAGCGACTTCGAATTATCGGCAAGGAGCACACCCATCGGCATATAAACTCTGCCATTGTTACCGAATATCTCAATCGAAGTCCTATCCACCAGAATTTCCAGGCGAATCTTACCGTTCACAGATTTTAAGGTAGCCGTTTTTTTCTGACAGGACAACTGCTGCTTTTTAACATTATAAACGACCGGGACATCCCGAATTACAAAACCGGTTTCCTCAACGTCATCATCAATCTTTAACTCGGCTTGAATGCGAAACAGTTCACCCGAAAGGCCCGAAAGTAAATTGTCCCCCGGTTTTAAGGTTTTATTTTTCCATTGCCGTTTGCGCCTTTGGATTTGTTTAATCTCGCGTATCGGTTCGGCAAACATTCGAGGCCCTTCTTCGGTTGTTTGAAGTCTCAGTGTCACCGGGAACAGCATCATCTGGTTGAACGGCATATCCGGCATCGCTACTCGACCCCAGGCAATCTGGATACGCCGGCCATCTTCTTTGGGGATGTTATTGAATGTCTGAGAGGCATAGAAGCAATTGCCGGAATGGAAAGGGATTTGATCCGTCTGGCTATTGAACTGCTTACCGTCAAAATCTCCAACCAGGTATTCCCCGCTGCCGCCGTACAAGATCCATTTTTTATTATTCTCATTTCCATCGACCGGCAGCTCAAACAATTCGGGGCACTCATGAAAGCACTCGATTTTGCTTTGGAACTCCCATGACTTCAAATCATCGGACGTGTAAAATCCCATCACCTTTTTATCCAGATACAGCGCCATCACCCACTGCCCGGTCGGTATATGCCAGATTACTTTTGGATCCCGATTGCCACCGCTAATGTGACCCAGTATGGGATTACCCTCATAGACTTTCATGGTTCTGCCCCGGTCATTGCTGTAGGCTATTGATTGTGTGAAAGGCTGATCTTTTGACATTGGATTTGTTCCGCCGGCAGAAGTGTAAATACAAACGAGTACCTTCTCATCGCCGCTCTGAAATCTCGCCGTATTATTTACATCAATCACCGCCGAGCCGGAAAAAATCGTCCCCAAACGGTCAGGGTGTATCGCATCTGCCAGCTCGGCCCAATGGACCATATCTTTACTAACCGCTTGGCCCCATGTCATATTACCCCACTTCCAGCCGTATGGATTATGCTGATAAAACAAGTGATATTCACCATCATAATAGACCATGCCGTTGGAGTCATTGTTCCAGCCGCGGCGGGAAGTAAAATGAAACTGCGGACGCAATTTTTCACGATAAAGATTTTTTTTGCCTTCGAAAGTATCCGCCTGATAGATGGAATCAAATCCTTTGTCTTTATCAGGTTCGAACTTACTTATACGCAGAACAGCTTTTTGATTTTGAAACTCGCTAATATCAAGAAACACCCAGAAATCAGGCTCATCAGAAGCCAGCTCAATCTCAAATTCCCGGACCACTGTGCCATCGATAATAAGACTTATAAGGCTTTTTTTTGCTCCATTCTTGACCGGGAAGTTCAGATATTTTTTCTTCAGTAATAATTCCCGGCTCTTACCTCCTGTCATGTTATTATCCTGAGCACTTACGTTGTTCAGACAAATAAACGTCGCTATAAAAATAACTAACAGCAGCTTTTTCATCATATAATCCTTTCCTCGTTATTCGTCTTGTCGCTTCATTTTCAAAACAGCCCTTGTGTCCCGATTAGCTCTCTGCTTTTGAACCGAGATAGGGAAGATGTTCGATATCGAGCTTGTCACCGACATCTTTTTGCAGGATTTTCAGCCGTCTTCTCAGTATCCTTATCTGGCTGAAATAGGTTGGGTCGTCGGCAAGGTTGTTCATTTCAAGAGGATCAGCCGTGAGATTATATAGAAGTGTTTTGCCGATTTTCGGATAGTATATCATTTTGTAACCATCTGCAGTAATCATCCTTTGTAAGTCAATATAACCGCCGTAAATGGCATCGTAACTGCTGTTGGTCTTACTACTTATCAGAGGCATCAAACTCTTGAACTGAACTTGCGGAGGCTTCTTAACACCGGCAAGCTCCAGCGTAGATGGCATAATGTCCTGAAGATAAATCGGCATTGTAAGCTTTTTGTTCTTCGGAATACCGGGGCCGTTGACCACCAGCGGCACTCTGACGCTATGGTCGTACATATTCTGTTTTCCTATAAGACCGTGATGGCCAACCGCCAGTCCATGATCCGCTGTGAAGAATATATAAGTATTGTCGGCTTTTCCGGTTTTTTTCAGAGTATCCAGAATTCGCCCCACCTGCGTATCCATGTGCGTGATTATCGCGTAGTATTCCTGACGGTTCACTTTGACGGCATATCTGCTTCGAGGGAACGGAGCAAGACTTTCATCCCTCTGTTTCCTGCCGAGACCGATTGAGTCCTTATACGGGTATTCCGGCTGGAAATTAGCGGGAACTCTCACTTTGTCCAACGGGTACTTGTCCACGTATTCCTTGGGAGATTGTCTCGGGTCATGCGGAGCATTGAAAGCCAGGTACATAAAGAACGGCTTTTCGCTCTTTGAAGCGTTTTCGAGAAACTCCACTGAGTTGTCCGCCAGCACTTCGCTCCAGTGCTTGCCGCCTTTCCAGTAACCTTCATTGTTCTTGTCCCAGGGCTTCCAGAGGTCGGGTATTCCCTCTATAGGTCGGTTATATCCCATTGGTGTTTGATTGGGCATCCCGGGCCGAACATCTTTGACATAATCGAATATGTCTTCGGGCTTGATACCTTTGATATGCCACTTGCCGGTCATATAGGTATCGTAACCGGCCTGCTTCATATACTGCGACCAGAACCTGCCCGCTTTAGTCTCTTGCTTGAGCTTCGGCTCAAACTCTTTGGCCATCCACAGAAACCGGCCGGTATTGAGCATCGTCCGGCTGGCCACACATATCGCACCATGCCAGCCGCCCTGATTGTATGCGTGCGTAAAAGTAACACCGTTTCGAACAAGCCTGTCAAGATTTGGCGTTTCTATTTCATCGCAGCCCATCGAGCGCAGCGTTTCAAAACACTGGTCATCGGCAAAGATGAACAGAATGTTGGGTTTGTTGTGTTCCTTTGAAAAGGCCGGGATACCCTGCATAGATAAGGCGGCTAAGCCTACACCTGCAGCCTTCAAAAAACCGCGTCGTGTGCAAACGTCCTGACTCATAATATGTCCTCCTGAACAAAACCAATTATTTTCCCAAATCATATTAAATCTGTATCTTCCTGTACAGAAATAATCATTCGTTAGGCACAAAGACGGTATAAACCTTTGAGAGCGAATCGAGTACGACCTTGCCGTCCCTGCGCAGATAACTACCGCAGGCAACAAAGTACCTCACCACCGAATCCGGGTCATTCTTATCAGCTCCTTTGGGCCGGGTAACGGCGAACATGTACGCATCGGTATCCCAGCCGTCAATTATATTACAACTATTGCGATGCATTTTTCGGCCGTCCGCCCGCAGATTCAGATATACATCCGTAATCATTTCTCCTTCGCTGAGCCGAACACCTATCGCATCGTTTGCTTTGAGTCGTTCGATTTGCACTGGTGATTCTTTATCACCAGAGCCTAATGGCAGTACAGCCGTTATGAACTTATTCTCCCGTCCGGCCTCCTCGGGCGACAAAGCTAAGTATGTTACCTCGGTATCAGGATCGTGGTCTTTCAAACCTTTTTTCTCGGTTACATTTATCTCTTCCGGAAATAACGACAGCACAACCGCCCGGGCATCTCCATTGGACAATATTATCCTGCCGCCCTGTCTGTCCGCCTTGTCCTGGTAATGCAGCAGCCATTCAAGCCTGCCTGCTTCGTGGGTCCGCACATCATCGAATATCAGTATCGCACCACCAAGCCACAAAAAATGACGGTAATTACGCGAAAACTTCCAGGATGTCGGCCCGGTTGCATCTGCGAATACATACCTCAGCCCCGCCTTATCTATTAGCTTGTGTATCCGTCCGGGTGTTACCGTGCCTCGGTCGCCGTTGCCGCAGTCTTCAGGATTCTGCCCGTTACCATCGATGAGGATAACGTTATGTGCTTTGCTTTGACGGTAGTAGCTCGTGTATTCCCGCCTGCTGTATGAGCAATTGCCGGAATCGATTATCAGGGGCTTGCCCTTATGAAACAGTATAAAAGAGCCTGCATCAGGATGCGCATGGTTCCACGCAAAACTCGACTTTACCGCCAGCATAGTCGCATCATCCCGCCAGGAAGAGCGCAGGACTGCCCAGCCGATATCCTGATACATCATCGAGTTCGTAAAATCTTCCTGCAGGGATTCTCGTGGACTCAGCTCATAATAGACCAGCCCAACTGGGTCATTCAGCCCCGAATCAGTCCGGTTTAAATACCAGTGATATTCCGGCGCATCATAGCCGTTGGCAAGCAGCATCTGTACAGTCCTCGCTCCTGTAGAGCGCAGACTGCTATCTCCGAAATTCACCGACATCATATAATCCGAAGCCGGATAGCACGTGTGAATAAAAAAATCCCCCACCTTCTCAAGCAACGGGATATCAGGCGCCGACGATTTTCCGAACACATTTGAAAATGCCAGCCGAAACAGCAGATACTCCGACAGTGCATAATTGGCATAACTAACGCTCTCATAAAAGGCCCCTTTCTCATCGAAATTGGCCGTCTTGTTTTGCAGAACATTTCCCTTATAATTAAAAAATTCAGGAAAGGCCTGTGAAACACGCTGCACCCACTCGGCCGCCTCAGGCACATCATCCAGCAGCGACAAAGCAGCCAGCCCCGCCATCGATACACACACACTCCACCAGTTATGCCCCATCGAATCCAGCGCATGAATACGTTTTTCACCCAGAATCCAGTCATCCAACGTAGGTTTGATACCGAGCCTGACCATTGAGCCGGCTATTGTTTTTCTTTCCTGCTCAGAGAGAAAATCATAAATGCTGTCGTACCCCACCGCATAACCACAGCAGAACCTGGCAGTATTCAATTCCGAATGCCACGGCGGGTCCCTATTCGCATCACCTGCCCATTTGTTCAAAGTCCCGTAGTGGATAAGTGCATCTCTGAGTTTCTTCGCATATCGTTTTTCGCCGGTTATCTGATAAGCCAGCCCGAGAGTCCAGGCCATATCGGTAATCTGACTGCTTGGCCTGCCGTAGTTGCCGTGCTGTCCGGAGCCGCCCTCGGCATATTCCTTTGAAACCAGTTTCGCTTCGAGCAGTGTATCCGCCCGTCCGAGAAGCTTGTCCCAGGCCTTGCTGAAAAGTGTGTCTTCGTCAATGCGCTTGTGCAGCCGCTCCAGTTTCTCAGCAGTGAACAGAAGCATCGGGCGTGATAATTTCCGCGTTTGCCTTGACAACGCAGCCCCGCCCTCAGGGTGAGCGCTTTGAGCAAAAGAATCGATACCCAAACAAATAATAATTATCGCAAATAATAAAACAGCGGTGTTGCCTCGTAAAGATGATGTTGGAAATGTCATTGCAATCCTCCTGTAGATTTATCTAAACAATACCGGAAAGTCACTCAACTGTCCCAATATTCATCAATCACCTTTTGAATATGAGGGTATTTGGCATCAGTTTCGTTATACTTCTTTCTTAATCGCAGCAGCTCGGTCTTCAGCTCCTTAATTACCGCGGCATATTTCGGCTCACCGTACAGATTGTTCATTTCGTGCGGGTCATTTTTCATATCATACAGTTCCCAGCCGGGCCGGGTTGGTTTCGGGCCGCCCTTCTTGTAGTTTTGACCGTAGAAAAATATCAGTTTGTATTCTTTGGTCCGAACGCCGAAATGCGCGGGATTGTCGTGGTGCGCCATGTGCATCCAGTAGCGGTAATAAGTGGACACGGGCCAGTCGGCAGGTGTTTTGCCCTTCAGTAGAGCAGCGAAACTTCGCCCCTGCATATAGCCGGGAGCCTTAACGCCCGCCAGTTCCAGTATCGCAGGTGCAAAGTCGGTGTTATTGATAATCTCGTCTGTGCGGGTCCCCGGCTTAATCATCTCAGGATACCGTACAAGGAACGGCATCCGCATTGATTCTTCATACATCCAGCGCTTGTCAATATAGTCATGCTCACCGAGCATCATACCCTGATCGGACGTATAGATGATAACAGTATTGTCTATCTGTCCGCTGTCATCCAGATACTTAAACAACCGGCCCAAATTATCATCTACCCCACGAACACACCGCAGATACTTCTTTAAATAACGCTGATAGGCCGTTCGTTTGTACTGCTCATCCGGTAGCGATTGGTCAACAAACATATGATGCCCCATATTCCTTCGCTTGTTACGCTTACCGATTGATGTGCCCGTGCCTTCGGTTGCCTTTGAACCGTGATTCGGCTGCCGCCACAAGCTCACAGGCTCAGGAATATCCACATCCTCGAAGAGCCAGTCATAGCGCTCGGCATTTTCAAAATTGTCATGCGGCGCCTTGTAATGATGCATCAGAAAGAAAGGTTTCGACGTGTCTCTGCCTTTAAGCCACTTGAGCGACGTATCGGTAATAACATCCGACGAGTGACGCGAATCATAAGAGGAGAAGCGCTTTTCGTTTTTGGGCCACTGCCCGCCCGACTCACGGAGAATCGGATTGAAATACGAACCCTGCCCCGGCAGCACGCAATAATAATCGAACGCAGGCTCCTGCTTTAAGTGCCACTTGCCAATCATAGCAGTTTCGTAACCGGCCTGTTTCATCAGTCCAGGCAGATATTGTCTTTGGGGTTCGAGCTGTCCGCCCAGGTCCAGAACGCCATTGGTCTGGCTGTATTGGCCGGTCAGAATCGTCGCCCTGCTGGGAACACAAATAGAATTGGTACAAAAGCAGTTCTCAAATAGTATTCCTTCATTAGCCAGGCGGTCAATATTTGGCGTCGGAGCCACCTTCGCCAACCTGCTTCTATATGCACTTATCGCATGCGCTGCATGGTCATCGGACATTATATAAAGGATATTCGGGACCTTGCGTTTTTCTGCCCTCTGGGCCGCCCATAATCCGCTCGTGCAGGCAACTGTCACAGCCGCTCCAAATTCTTTCAGGAACTTTCGTCTATCCATTTAATACCCCAAATTACACATTGTAATTAAACCGCTGTTTCTTAAACTTCAATTATGAAGTCTCCTCTTTGTAACATTTCACGATTTCTCATCTGGGAGTATATCATCTTTTTTAGACAAAATATAGGATTAGCCGGGCAATATAAGAGAATCGGAAAATACATTTCTATTGGGCCATTGCTACATTTTTGTAGCATATAATATATCGCAGCACATATATGTCGCAGACTTCTTAACTTAACTGCATCTCGCACTCATCTCTAACCTATTTAATAATATAGAGTTACATTGAATATCTCAAAAAATTTTCCCTCTGGCACACTTATTGCTTTATTAAATCAATATAGTAATTACCAGTTAGCAAGGATTTAGCAGGCAAAAAAAGGTTCAAAATTAAAGAAATGGAGATTTAGAACAATGAAAAAGGCAAAATGGTTAGTCATAGTATTGATAATGGTGGTATTTGGTATCAAGCCGGCTTTTGCCGAGGACGAAATAGGTTTTGAACTTTCGGCCGACTATTCCGGGAAGTACATCTGGCGAGGCCAGAACTTAACTGATGACCCGGTTTTTCAGCCTGGTATCAGCACCACTTACGGAAACTTCACTGCAGGAATCTGGGGCAACCTTGACTTGACCAATATCAATGATAGAAATGGTAATTTTCTGGAAATGGACTACTTTCTGGACTGGTCGGATGATGTGCCGGATGTTGAGGGAGTTAGCTATTCGGTCGGTTTAATCTACTATGATTTTCCGGGAAGTTATGCCAATGGTGCAAGACTTCCGGATACTCTGGAAGCTTACCTGGGATTGAGCTTTGACTTACCGGCAAGTCCGTCTATTACCGGTTACCATGATCTGGATGAGGCTGAGGGCACCTATGTTTCTTTCGGATTAGGACACAGTGTAGAACAGGTCTTTGAACTCAGTCCTGATGTTCCGGTTGCTATGGACATCGATGCTACGCTTGGCTGGGGCAGCGCTTCGTACGATAAGTACTACTGGGGCACAGAACAAAGCAAGATCAATGATTTGGTTCTATCAGTCTCTTTCCCTTTCGAGATAGAGGGCTTAACAATCACACCGAGCATAAACTACGTGACGTTATTGAGTGATGATATACGTGCTACAGACGTTTATGGAACGGCCAGTGATTTCTTCTTCGTCGGCATAGGTTTAACTAAGAAATTCTAAAACTTTTATTCTGAGATTTAAGGGTAGAAAAATGAGAACTACAGTGATTTGCTTTGTATTGTTACTGATGATTGGTTTATGCGAACCGGTGTTCGCAGCCGAGGCTTCCGATGGAACGATATCGTCTGTTGACTCAGCCAGGGAAGAGGTGCAATTGAACATCAACATTGTCTGGACGTGCATAGCGGCATTTTTGGTGTTCTTTATGCAGGCCGGTTTTGCGATGGTCGAAGCGGGTTTTACCCGGGCCAAGAACGCTGTAAATATTCTAATGAAAAACCTGATGGACTTTTCCGTCGGAACGATAGCTTTCTTTCTTATCGGGTTTGGCCTGATGTTCGGCAAGAGCAACGGACTGTTCGGTACGACATTGTTTGGCATGAGTGGCGTTGAACCCGGCTCCGACTGGAACTGGACGTTTCTGATATTCCAAACGGTCTTTGCAGCTACAGCGGCGACCATTGTTTCCGGAGCTATGGCTGAGAGAACAAAGTTTGTCGGATATCTGGCATACAGCTTTTTCATAACACTATTCATTTATCCGATTTTCGGTTCCTGGGCATGGGGCGGCCTGCTCGACGGTGGTGGTTGGCTCGAAAATTTAGGATTTTTGGATTTTGCAGGCTCAACGGTTGTGCACTCAATAGGTGGATGGCTGGCCTTGGCCGGTGCAATTATGTTAGGGCCCCGTCTCGGCAAATATGGTCCCGATGGAAAGCCGAAGGCAATCCTGGGTCATAACATACCTTTGGCGGCACTGGGTGTATTCATTCTGTGGTTCGGCTGGTTTGGCTTTAATCCGGGCAGCACGACAACGGGCGACGGCTCGATTGGTTATATCGCCGTAACGACGAATTTAGCCGCAGCGGCTGGTGCCATTGTTGCAATGATTGTTTCGTGGATTATAATGAAGAAACCCGATGCCTCGATGGCACTCAACGGCGCACTTGCCGGTCTCGTTTCTATCACCGCACCTTGTGACGGCGTCTCACCGGTAGGAGCGATTATGATTGGAGCTGTTGGCGGGTCTTTAGTTGTACTAAGCGTGCTGTTTATCGACAACAAATTAAAAATTGACGACCCTGTCGGCGCAGTCAGTGTACATGGTGTTTGCGGCTTATGGGGAACATTGTCGGTAGGTCTGTTCAATATGGACAGCGGCCTTTTCTATGGCGGCGGACTGAAGCAGTTAGGGGTACAGGCTATTGGTGCCGGAGCAGCTTTTGCCTGGGCTTTTGGGCTTGGACTGGCGTTGTTTTATGGAATTAAAAAGACCATCGGACTGCGCGTGACCTCTGAGGAAGAATTAAAAGGACTCGATATCGGCGAGCACGGTATGGAGGCTTATGCCGGCTTCCAGATCTTTACCACAACTTAAAATATACATAGTTATTAATTGGAGATTCTAAAATGAAGCTTATAATAGCATACATTCAGCCGCACAAACTGCAGGATGTTAAAAATGCCCTGTACAAGGCCGAAGTTTGCAAGGTTTCCGTAACGAATGCCCTGGGCTGCGGCGAGCAGCATGGATACGAAGAAAGCTATCGGGGTATTAAATTCGAGGTAAACCTGCTTAAGAAGGTCAGAATCGAAATTGCGGTAAACCAGGACTTTGTGGAGAAAACAGTCGAGGCAATTATCGAAGGTGCGAAAACAGGAAATATCGGTGATGGAAAAATATTTGTATTGGATTTGTGCGAGTGCATACGCATTCGTACAGGTGAAAGAGGTCAAAAAGCGATTGGTTAAGTAACGAATTTAATCCGTAATAAATACTTTAGAAACAGTGTGTTAAATAAATAAGGAGACACAAGATGGATAAATGTTGTGAATCAGTAACAGAGATCTTTGGTTCCAATGTTTTTAATGACTCGGTTATGCGTAAGCGCCTGCCGGAAGATGTTTACAAATCACTGATGAAAACGATCCAGGGATACGAACCTCTCGATCCCGTTTTAGCGGATGTAATCGCCAAGGCAATGAAAGATTGGGCTATCGAAAAAGGAGCCACGCATTTTTGCCACTGGTTCCAGCCTATGACCGGTCTTACGGCGGAAAAACATGATTCGTTTATTTACCCCACAGCCGACGGCAGGACTGTGATGGAGTTCAGCGGCAAAGAGCTTTGTCAGGGAGAGCCCGACGCCTCTTCATTCCCCTCGGGCGGATTACGGGCGACATTCGAGGCCCGCGGCTACACCGCGTGGGATTGCACCTCACCGGTTTTCATCAAGGAGGATGGCGAAAATATCACTTTGTATATCCCCAGTGCATTTTGCTCGTACACTGGCCAGGCCCTGGACAAGAAGACACCTATGCTGAGGTCAATGGAGGCTCTTAATAAACAGGCAATGCGTGTTCTTCGAGCTCTCGGCAATAAAACTTCACAGCATGTACTGGCAACTCTCGGGCCGGAGCAGGAGTATTTTCTTGTTGACCGCTCATTCTATGAGAGACGTCTGGACCTTGTTCTGACGGGACGAACTCTTCTGGGTGCCCCCTCACCAAGAGGCCAGGAGATGGATGACCATTATTTTGGCACCCTTCACGAAAGAGTGGCGTCGTTTATGCACGAGGTAAACATTGAGCTGTGGAAACTCGGCGTTTCCGCAAAGACCCAGCATAACGAAGTTGCGCCGGGACAGTATGAGTTAGCTCCCGTATTCGCCACAGTTAATGTCGCCACCGACCATAATCAGTTAACAATGGAGACGCTGCAAAAAGTTGCTGCCCGTCATGGTTTCGTTTGCCTGCTGCACGAAAAGCCATTTGTGGGTGTGAATGGTTCGGGCAAGCACAATAACTGGAGCCTGGTAACGGATGATGGAACAAACCTGCTTAATCCCGGCGAAACTCCGCATGACAACATGGTCTTTTTGGTTGTGCTCTGTGCTGTTGTCAGGGCGGTTGACAAGTATGCCAGGCTGTTGCGGGCCAGTGTCGCCAATGCCGGCAATGAACACCGGCTTGGTGCAAACGAAGCACCGCCGGCGATAGTCTCGATTTTCCTCGGTGACCAGTTAACCGACATTTTTGAACAGCTCGCAGCCGAGGGGGCAAAGACATCGAAACAGGGTGGCCAGCTCAAGCTGGGTATTTCAAGCCTGCCGCCTCTGCCGAAAGATTGTACCGACCGCAACCGGACCTCGCCTTTTGCGTTTACAGGCAACAAATTCGAATTTCGGATGGTCGGTTCGACACAATCAACCGCAGGCCCGACTTTTGTGCTCAATACAATCGTTGCCGATGTTCTGGCGGAAATTGCCGATGAGTTGGAAAAGGCCGCCGATGTTACAACCAGCGCACAGGGGATTCTTAAAAGAATTGCCACTGAACACTCCCACGTTATCTATAACGGTGATAACTATTCGGCCGAGTGGGTCAAAGAGGCCCAAAAGCGAAAATTGCCGAATATTTGTTCTACGGTTGAATCGCTCAATACCATAATGGACGAAGAAAACGTCAATGTTTTTGAGAGGCAAAATGTACTGACTAAAGCCGAACTTCAGGCACGAACCGAGATTTTACTCGAAGCCTACAGTATGCAAATTAATATTGAGGCTTTGACAATGTCGAATATGGTCAAAAGACAGATTCTGCCCGCCTGTGTGGAATATTCTTCCCGCTTAGCCGGTGCAGTGGAATCTATCAGCTCGGCCGGTGTCTCTGCCGACACACAGAAAGCGATGCTCGAGAAGCTGTGCGGTCTGATTAGCTCTTTGGACGAAGGTGTGAAAACACTTGAAAAGAATACCGGCAAAGCCGGCGAAATAGCTGGTGTGTCAAAGCGGGCTGAATACTATAGGGAGGTTGTTATCGAAGCAATGTCTCAAGTTCGACGACCGGCTGACCAACTGGAAGCTATTGTTGATGCCGAACTTTGGCCGCTGCCGACCTATGCGGAGATGTTGTTTCTGAAGTAAGATAATTTTCTATTTACATTATCGAACTTAAAAACAGTTGGAATTGCGTTTTGGTCAAGGCTTGATCAGAATTGCCAGGATTGCTAACGGGAGATTTAAATGAGCAAGCATTGACCATCATATATTGTTAATACTGCGGGCATTATGTATAACCAAGGCTAATAGTGTTTATTAGAGGAATCTCAGCATCAAGTTCAAAAAAACTCAGTATAATATAAGAGTTCGTTCTTGATACATTCAAATATTTAATATTAATCGAGCATTGCTCAATAGTAATCCCAAATTATCGAAAAAGACATATAGCCGGATACGGATTTTAGATGGCGAAACAATTAAAAAATCAGGGTTTATATGAGGTTCGGCGCGAGCACGACGCCTGCGGTATCGGTGCGGTTGTAAATATTTCCGGCAAGCGGGAACATTCGATTATCGAATACGGCAAAGAGATTCTCATCAACCTTCATCATCGCGGAGCAGCGGGTTCCGATGAGATAACCGGCGATGGCGCCGGGATTCTATTTCAGATTCCTCATGAGTTTTTTACTGCCGAATGTGAAAAGCTGGGCTTTTCGCTTCCTTCGATCTCAGAATACGGCGCAGGTATGGTGTTTGGCTCGAAAGATACCAAACTGAGAGAACAATGTGATGGCATATTAGAGACTTCAATTGAGCATTATGGTTTGAAAGTGCTTGGGTGGCGTCAGGTGCCAACATCCAACGACTGTCTCGGTCAAATTGCATTAGCCGCTGAGCCTTCGGTCAAACAGATTTTCGTAGATGGCGCCGGTCTTAAAGATGGAGACCTGGAACGGCGTCTGTACCTTGCACGCAAACGGGCGGAAAGACTGGTACAAGAAAAACTTAGCGATAATGGGAGGGATTTTTATGTGGCGTCGCTTTCCTGCAGAACCATCTGCTATAAAGGCATGTTTATGGCCTGGCAGTTGTTCGCGTACTATCCGGACCTTGCGGAGAATCATTTGAAATCCGCTCTTGCGATACTCCATCAACGCTACAGCACAAATACATTTCCGAACTGGCAACTGGCCCAGCCATTTCGCTGCATAGCTCATAACGGTGAGATAAACACACTCAGCGGCAATCGCAACTGGATGAAGGCCCGCGAGGTACAAATGGCCAGCGAAGTATTCGCAGATAACATCAGCGATCTGCTTCCGGTTTTAAAACCTGAAGACAGTGACTCAGCCTGCTTTGACAGTGCTCTTGAGCTTCTTGTTCGTTCCGGCCGGAGTATGCCCCATTCGATGATGATGATGATTCCAGAAGCTTTCGGGCCGAAGTATCACATCAGCACCGATAAACGCGCTTTCTATGAATATCACTCTTCAATAATTGAGCCCTGGGACGGCCCTGCGGCGATGGTATTTACCGACGGCCGAATCATCGGCGGAATGCTGGATCGTAATGGCTTGAGACCCTGCCGTTACCTTGTAACGACAGACGACCTGGCGATTATTGCCAGCGAAGCGGGAGTTGTGGAATTTCCACCGGAAAAAATCCGTAAAAAAGGGAGGCTTAGACCCGGACACTTGTTTTTGGTTGACACGGGGGAAGGGCGCGAAATTTCCGACAATGAAGTAAAAAGCAAAATTGCCCGCCAAAAGCCGTACCGCAGATGGCTTGAAGAAAACAGAATTGAGCTTCGAGGCTTATTTGACACACCCAGGCTCGTTAAAACTAACCCGCAGACTATAGCTCAAAGGATGCGGGTATTCGGCTATACACGAGAAGAGCTTCAGATGATTTTGACGCCGATGGCTGCAAATGGCCAGGAGCCGGTGGGTTCAATGGGTAATGATACACCTCTTGCGGTGCTTTCCGATAAGCCGAAGCTGCTGTTCAATTACTTCAAACAACTCTTCGCACAAGTAACAAATCCGGCGATTGACCCTCTTCGTGAAGGGCTGGTTATGAGCCTGATGGTATTTACCGGTAAAAAGCGAAATCTTCTGGCCGAAACCCCGCAGCATTGCCGACAGCTTAAGCTGCCGCATCCCGTCCTTACCAGTGAAGACATTGAACGGCTGCGTTCCGTCAGCCGGGACGACTTTAAGGTTGCTACGGTTTCGTCTGTTTTTGAGGCCGACACTTCCGACCCGGCAGGCAGTCTCGGTCGTGGACTGAATGAGTTGATTAATGCCGCTGATATGGCAATCAACGAAGGGGCCTCATTAATTATCATAAGCGACCGTAATATTTCTGAAGCCAAAGCACCTATTCCATCGTTGCTGGCAACATCGGCGGTTCACCATAGCCTGCTAAAAAACGGAAAGCGCTGCAAGGCCGGTTTGATTATTGAAAGCGGAGAGCCGAGAGAGGTTATGCACTTTTGCCTTTTATGCGGCTTCGGTGCCAACGCATTCAATCCATATATGGCGTTTGAAATACTTAACCAATTACAAAAGCAGGACGAATTGCCGGCCTCTATGGAACCAGTCCAGATAGCAGACAACTATATTGCAGCCATTAAGAAGGGCATCCTGAAAACTATGAGCAAGATGGGTATTTCAACCCTTCGCAGTTATACAGGCGCTCAGTTGTTCGAAGCGATTGGATTAAATCGCGGTTTTATAGATGAATATTTTACCGGCACAAGCTCAAGAATCGGCGGAATCGGACTCCGGGAGGTAGCACAGGAAGCAATCGCCCGCCATAAGTCGGCATTCGTGCAGCGTCCTCCCGGGGCGCTCGAGCTGGACTTTGGCGGTGAATATCATTTCAGACTTAACGGCGAACAGCATCTCTGGAATCCGACAACAATATCAAAATTACAATATGCCGTGAAATATAACGATTCGAAAGCCTATGATGATTATGCACACGCCATAAACGATCAGTCCAAAAAACTCTGCACTTTGCGCGCTTTGTTCGAGTTTATTCCGTCTCAGGCGGTTGCGATTGACGAAGTGGAACCTGCCACTGAGATAGTCAAGAGATTCTGTACTGGTGCAATGAGTCACGGTTCCATAAGCAAAGAAGCACACGAGTGCATGGCTATAGCTATGAACCGCATAGGCGGGATGAGTAACACCGGAGAAGGCGGAGAAGACCCTTCAAGATATATACCGGAACCCAACGGTGACTCGAAGAACTGCGCCATCAAACAGGTAGCCAGCGGCAGGTTCGGCGTTACGATTAACTACCTCGCCAATGCTAAAGAACTACAAATCAAAATTGCTCAGGGAGCAAAGCCGGGCGAAGGCGGACAGTTGCCGGGGCACAAGGTAACTAAAGAAATCGCCGAAATGCGATATTCGACGCCGGGCGTTACGCTCATATCTCCGCCCCCTCATCACGACATATATTCTATTGAGGATCTTGCACAGCTTGTCTACGACCTTAAGTGCAGCAATCCGGGAGTAAAAGTATCGGTGAAACTGGTTGCCGAGGTCGGTGTGGGCACTATCGCGGCGGGCGTTGCCAAGGCCAACGCCGACGAGGTCCTTATCAGCGGCCACGACGGCGGGACCGGCGCAAGTCCGCTTTCGTCAATTATGCATACCGGCTGCCCGTGGGAACTCGGCCTTGCCGAAACTCAGCAGGTGCTTGTAATGAATGGCCTGCGGGACAGAATAAGAGTCCAGACAGACGGCCAGTTGAAAACAGGCAGGGACGTTGTTGTGGCGGCTTTATTAGGAGCTGAGCAGTTTGGTTTCGCCACAACAGCCCTGGTGTCACTTGGCTGCACAATGTTGCGAAAATGTCACGAGGGTGCCTGCACATTCGGAATCGGAACCCAGGACCCGGAACTTAGAAAACGCTTTGCCGGCAAACCGGAGTATATTGAGCGGTTTATGTATTTTATTGCCGAGGAAGCACGGCAGATTATGGCACAGCTCGGCTTTAAGAAATTCGAAGATATGATCGGAAGAGTAGAGCGGCTCGGAATCCGCAAAGCAATCGATCACTGGAAAGCAAAAGGGCTGGATTACTCGGCTATTTTCCATCAGTCGTCTGCCGACAACGAAGCCATAAGACTAAGCTCACAACAACTCAATAAGCTCGAAGACCATATTGACTGGCAGATTCTGGAAAAAGCAAAACCAGCTATCGAAAAAAAACAAAGAACCACATTCGAACTGCCGATTCGCAATACAAATCGAACGGTGGGTACTATTCTGAGCAACAAGATAGTTAAAAAATACGGCCCGCAGGGACTGACGGACAATACTCTGGAGATTGTTTTTCGAGGTTCTGCGGGACAGAGCTTCGGGGCGTTCCTGGCTCCGGGTATAACTCTAAAGCTGATAGGCGAAAGTAATGACTATCTGGGCAAAGGTCTTTCAGGGGGACGCATCATCGTTAAGACACCCGACAAGTCGCCATTTATAACTCATAACAATATCGTTGCTGGAAATACGCTGCTTTATGGTGCCACGAGCGGGGAAGTTTTTGTAAACGGCATGGCGGGGGAAAGATTTTGTGTACGTAACAGCGGAGCAATAGCAGTTGTCGAAGGTCTCGGCGACCACGGATGCGAATATATGACCGGCGGAACCGTCGTGGTTCTCGGAAAAACGGGCTGCAATTTCGCCGCTGGCATGAGCGGCGGAACGGCGTATGTTCTCGACGAGATGCAGTTATTCGATACGCTCTGCAATCTCGACATGGTTGAGCTGGAAACTGTTTGGCAGGCCGGCGACAAAGATGTGCTCTTCGATTTGATTCAACGGCATTTGAAATGGACCGGAAGCAAACGTGCGAAGTATATTTTAGACACATGGTCGGATATGGTTGGAAAATTCGTGAAAGTTGTTCCGATTGATTATCGTAAAGCTCTGGAAAAAATGCGAGCGGCCGAACAACGAAACACCGAAACAACGCCTGCTACCGAGGAGGTGTTTTGATGGGTGAGACTAAAGGTTTCTTAAAGTATAAGCGCCTGTCGGCCGGGCATCGACCTGTCGAGGAGCGGATTCAGGACTTCAAAGAGCTTAACCTGCCCCTCAGTCCAGATGCAATTCATCAGCAGGCCGCAAGATGTATGGATTGCGGAATACCTTTCTGTCACGGGGCGGGCTGCCCGATTAACAATTCTATACCTGATATGAATGAGCTGGTATATAAGAACCGCTGGGAAGAAGCCTGCCTGATGCTTCACTCGACCAATAATTTCCCTGAGATTACCGGCAGAGTGTGTCCTGCTCCGTGCGAGACGGCATGTACACTTTCCATCAACGATGAGCCCGTGTTAATAAGGCACATTGAGTATCAAATAGTTGAACGAGGATTCGAGCAGGGCTGGATCAAACCGATACATCCCTTGCGCAAGACAGGCAGGCGTGTTGCCGTGATAGGTTCCGGACCTGCAGGTCTTGCGGCGGCACAGCAACTCACGCGGGCCGGACACGATGTGGTCGTTTTTGAAAAAGACCGGAAGATCGGAGGAATATTACGTTACGGCATTCCGGATTTCAAACTCGAAAAACACATTATCGACCGGCGGCTTGAGCAGCTAATCGCCGAAGGCGTCGAGTTCCAGACGGACGTGAATGTCGGCAAAGATATTTCCCCTCATTATTTGCAAAAGATGTTCGATTGTGTCTGCCTTACTATGGGAGCGGGCCAACCCCGTGACCTTAATATACCCGGCAGAGGATATGAAAATATTTTTTATGCAATGCAATATCTGAGGCTGCAGAATAAAATTTGCTCGGGTAAGCCAATCAATAAAGACGGAATTATTTCGGCTAAGGACAAAGTCGTAGTCGTAATAGGCGGGGGAGATACAGGCAGTGACTGTGTGGGAACCGCCCGCCGACAGGGAGCCAGGAAGATATATCAACTGGAAATTTTGCCCAAGCCTCCGGAGAGCAGGCCGCCCGATACACCATGGCCCGAGTGGCCGCGTATTATGAGAACATCTTCCTCCCATGAGGAAGGCTGCGAACGACGATGGTCCGTATGTACCAAAAAGTTTTCAGGCGGCGGCGGAATCATTGCCGAAGAGCTGCACGGCTGCCGGGTGGAATGGATTAATAAGCCCGACGGCTGGAAAATGAAAGAGCTGCCGGACACTGATTTCACCCTCAAGTTTGACCTTGCGCTTTTAGCCCTCGGATTTGTGCATGTTAACCACGAGGATTTGATACACAATCTGGGTTTAAAACTGGATAGCCGTGGCAATATAGCAGTCAGCAATTATCAGACGAGCCAGCCATGGATATTTGCCGCCGGCGACGCAGTCTCCGGCGCCTCCTTAGTTGTACGCGCCATCAACAGCGGACGTCAGGCCGCAGCGGCAATAGACAAGTGGCTTTGAATTGGGTTTGTTTTGG
>JACNGQ010000235.1 GCA_014384025.1 Planctomycetota bacterium
GTCCGGCGGTTGCATCGAAGGTTACTTCGGACTGCCAGCCGCAGGAGTCGTCGTTGCATTCTATCAGTCTGCTTTGTGACGGATTGCAGCCGCCTCCGTTATAGACGGCCAGCTTGGTGTCGTAGCCGCTGCCGCACAGGCTGACTGTGGCCTCGCCCGTGCATGTAGCGGTATAGATATACCAGATGTTCGGGCTGGTCATGCAGTGGCTTGGGCCGTCGAACGTTGCATTGCTGGTATTGAACGCCATGCCTGATACGTTACCGATTGGCTTTGCATTCTGGCAGTTATCGTTTGACCCGCTTGGTGGTGGAGGGGGCGATCCTTGCGATCTGATATTCAATATACCAGGGCCATGGTCGGCGCCTGTCCATCCCCCGATCTCGATGAGATATTTGTTGCCGGCGGTTGCATTGAAAGTAAGCTCAGACTGCCTGCTGCAGAGGTCGTCGTTACATCCGATCAGGCTGCCCGGCTGAGGGTTGCAGCCGCAGCCGTTATAGACTCCGAGCTTGGTGTCGAATTCGCTTCCGCATAGACTGACGGTAACCGCACCTGTGTTCGGAGCAGTATAGCAGTACCAGATGTTTGGACTGATCATACAGTACCCTTTACCGTCAAATTGCGCCCTATCGGTGTTGAAAGTCAGATTCGTTACATTGCCTATGGGTATTGCATTAATACAGTCGTCGTTAAGCAGCTCGCCCTTCGGGACAAGATCGCTGCTGATGCTTATTACTCCTGAACCTTTGTTGTCGCCGTGTCCCCCGACTTCGATCAGATACTTATTACCGGCAGTCGCGGCGAAGGTAATCTGAGACTGCTCGCCGCAGAAGTCATCGTCGCACTCGATTGTGTTGGCCAATATCGGGTAGTTGTTGCAGCCATTATAAATAGTAAGCTTGGTGTCGAGATCACTGCCGCATAGGCTGACAGTAACGTTAGTCGTGTGCGGTGCAGTAAAGCAGTACCAGATATTCGGGCTGGTCATACAGTTGCCGGGGCCGTCGAATGTTGCGTAAGTGGTGTCGAACGGTAGCTCCGATACGTAACCGATTGATTGTGCATTGGACCATTTTTCATTGGCCGGTGGAGCGGCCCCGCCATCACAGGTGATGTTTAACACACCTGGGCCGAACTCAAGATTGTTGTAGCCGCCGACCTCGATGAGATACTTGTTACCGGCGATTACAGGAAAAACAACCTCCGATTGCCTGCCGCAGAAGTCGTCATTGCACCTGAGCATATTACCCAAACTCGGCGTTGAGCTGCAGCCGTTATAGACCGCAAGCTGTGTGTCGAAGCTACTGCCGCATAGGCTCATAGTAGCAGCGCCGCTGCAGGGAGCAGTATAGCAATACCAGATGTTCTTGCCGGACATACAAATCTCGGGACCATCGAATGTTGCCTGCGTGGTGTCGAAAGCTTGGTTCGTTACATTACCGATTGAAGTTGCATTCAGACGGTTGTCATTTAACGGAGGAGCTCCAATACTAATCTGTGCTATGCCGAGCAGTAATGTCAGCAAGCAGACAAATAATACCTTTGATTTAAATCTTTTCATAACTTAAGTCCTCCTGAAAAAAAACTGTTATTTTTTAGATGTTTCTTTCCGCTCATCACAAAAGCACATAAACTAAATCTATTAAGTTAGTGCCACCGTTGCTGCCAAATGTAACGTTCATTTATCGGGGAAAAAATCAAAAAAACAAAAGGCAAGCATTGTTGCCGTCCCTCACTAAGTCTATTATCCACAAGTAATAACATACCATATTATCGCCTAAATATTATCGTCTAAAAATCAAGTGGAAATTAAAGAATAATCTCTTTTTTGTTTATTGAAGCAATCGGGTCCTAACTTTCTTTCTCACAAGCGGATACGTCCGAGAGTAGTAAAATTCAGCTTTTTTTGCCGTAGATTTTTTGGGGATCATAGGCTATGTCGCCGATAAACTCAAGCTTGTTGGCCGGGGGGGTCTTTAACGCCCGGTAAAAGCAGGACCGATAACCGACATGGCACTGGCCGGCATCAACCGCTACTTTGAGAATCAGGCAGTCCTGGTCGCAATCGACTAATATTTGTTCTACTTTTTGGACATGGCCGCTTTCCTCACCCTTCCTCCAAAGTTTTTGCCGTGACCTGCTGAAGTATGTGCCATAGCCGGTTTGGATTGTAATCTCAAGTGCCTGCTGATTCATATAAGCGACCATTAATATCTGGCCGGTCTGACTGTCCTGGGCTATAGCTGTTATCAGGCCGTTATCATCGAATTTCGGAATAAACTCTGCGCCTTCTTCGATGTCTTTTTTTGTACTCACGTCTCTTGTCTCCTAAATTGTTATTTTTTACTGTATTGCAAAGATGAATCTTACAGGTTATTATCTTCGAAAACAAGTTTTTTCGGGGCAAACTGCTTCAATGCCAAAGGCGAAAACCAAATACATCTTCCTGTTCCTGCGTATTGCGTTTGTTACGGCTGGAATCATTTGGGTCTTAGTGTGGGTATCTCGCGGGGACACATGGAGCAAAATAACTTCAACTTTTCATCAAATGAATTTGGGGATTTTTACTTTAGTCCTAAGTATTTTTGTCCTGAGTCAGGTAATGGTTGGATTTCGCTGGTGGCTGCTGCTCAGAACTCAATCTATCTTTATCAGTTTGGCCGCTGCCGTAAGACTCAATTTCTTGGGCTGGTTTTACAATAATTTTATGCCGGGTTCGGTGGGGGGGGATCTGCTTCGGGCCTGGTATGTTACCAAGCACACCGAAAAAAGGTTCGAAGCGGCCTTGAGCGTATTTGTTGACCGGATTATTGGATTGCTCAGCACATTGATAATCGCGGGCTTCTTCTATGCGCTTTTCCTGCGAAATCAGGCGGATGCTGTAACCTTCACCGGCCCCAGCGGTCCTCTTAAGTTTCTCACTGAATACAAGTGGGTTATCCTCTTGGTAATCGTGGTATTGATGATGGTTTTTGGCGCACTGTTGTTGCACAGGAGGGGGCGGGTTTTGCTGCAAGAAGCCTGGTTTCATATTCGAATCCACAGTCTCAGGGCATTCGAAAAGTGCAAGAATGCTTTGATTGTTTACTCTGGCAGCCCACTTACAATTCTTGCGGCCTTTGTGCTTACTGTTTCTTTGCAGATTTTGGTAATCACAGGCTTCTGGTTTCTTGGGAAAAATCTTGGGATTCCTGCGAATCTCAAATATTATTATGTTTTTTTCACACTGACGTGGGTACTGGGAGCATTACCTGTCAGTATTGGCGGGGCAGTCGTAGTCGAAGGCACACTTGCTTACCTTTTTATACATTATGCTGGCGTCGAAAAAGAGGCGGCGTTTGCCCTGGTTATGTGCCAGCGTATAATATGGATTCTTGCTTCTCTGCCGGGGGCGGTGATACATTTGGTTGGGGCTCATTTGCCGAAAGACTTTTTTGTTGACTATGATAAGCCGGTAGTTTAATCTATGGCGTTCTGGGTAGAAGCCGTTTTGTTGGCGGCTTTCGGGGCGTAAAAACAGATAAAATTGATAATAATCAGGGGCTGTTTTTTAATAGTATTCAATGGCGGGACGGCTTAAAAGTTATTTTTTACGTGGTTTAGCGGTACTGTTGCCGACTATCCTGACAATTGGGATATTCGTCTGGGGTTACCAGTTCATCCAGAACAAAATCAGTATCCATATAAATCGCGGTTTGGTTCGTTTGATATTATACTTTCAGGGCAACAGTGGAATTACCAAAGAAACCCTTACCGAAATCTTAGTAGATGGAACAGGCTCCGTAGTAGGTTTTCTCGTAGCACTCATCGCTGTTTTCATAGTTGGTGCATTATTGGCCAGTGTCGTGGGAAAGACCCTTTGGAGGATGATCGAAAAGTTCATAATGAACACACCCGTTTTAAGTAAGGTCTATCCTTATGTAAAACAGATCACAGATTTCTTGTTTGCACAGGAAGAGCAGGAAAAGCTGCCCTTCTCAAGAGTTGTTGCTGTTGAGTATCCGAGAAAAGGAATATGGTCTTTGGGGCTTGTTACAGGTTCCGGACTTACTAAGATCGTGGACAACGTCAGAAAGGAATTTCTTACGGTTCTTATACCTACTTCGCCGACACCGTTTACTGGTTTTGTAATAATGGTCCCCAAGAAACAGACCATGGATATGAATATGACAGTAGAGGAGGCGTTTAGGTTTACCGTCAGCGGTGGAGTTATTACGCCGGGCCAGAAGCCGGATATGGCTGCTCTACCGCAGCCCGAGACGGAAGTGTAGGGATAAAAATTGAAGTTATTTTAGATTCTAAAAAAATCAGTTAAGGAGAATAATATTGCTTTTTACAATCAGTGGTAAACACATTGAGATAACGGAAGCTATCAGAAAACACGCTGAAGAGAAAACTTCCAAGCTTCCTAAGTATTACAATAGTGTCAATCAGGTCGAAGTGATTATTGACGCCAATCAGGGCGGGAGTAATACCAGCGTTGAGGTCATAGCAAGGGCTGAACACAGCAAAGTTTTCATTGGCACAGAAACTGGTGAAGATGCGTACCGTTGTATTGATATGGCCGTCCACAAGCTTGAACGGCAGCTCAGAAGAGCGAAGAGCAAAGAACGAGATAATAAACACACCGCTGGCCCGGAACTGGAGTAGGTCGGTTCCTGGGATATGTGTTTGATTTGGCTTGATAGGCTGTTGTGAATAATTTTGGGCTGATAAGATGAAATTTGAAGATTTTGTCTGTTTTGAGGCGACAATTCCGGAATTCCAGACCTCCGACCGTGATGGTGCTATAGGGGAGCTTGTTTCTTCACTTGAGAAAGCTGGAAAGCTCGGAAAAAATAATGCTAAGGCGATTACAAGGGCCGTTATTAAAAGAGAAAACGAAGCAAGCACGGGGATGGGTAAAGGTGTTGCCGTTCCCCATGTGAAACATAAGGCCGTTAAGGGTGTGGTCGTTGCGATTGGACAGAGCGGGGCGGGTATTGATTTTTCAGCTCTCGACAAACAGCCGGTTTACTCGGTCATACTTTTAATCAGCCCTGCCAATGAGCCGGACAAACATTTACAGGCGATGGAAAATATTTTCAGGAATTTGCAATATGAGAAGTTCCGAAGGTTTCTCAGGCAGTGCCGCAGCGCTGAACAGATTGAAGACCTTCTAAGGGAGGCTGATGAAGGCTCGTCATTATAATAAGTAGTAACTTTGGTTTGTGCCCGTGAAGGAGTGGTCCCGTGACCCGAAAATGAAGGCTGAGCAGAATTCATTGGGAAAAGTGGTTTGTGAAGTGGAAGTTGAGATAAAAAATGCCGACGGCCTCCATATGCGCCCTGCAATGCAGTTTGTTGATATTGCAAACCAGTATAAAAGTGATATTACTGTCAGTAACAATGAGACTCAGGTGGATGGAAAGAGTATTATGCAGATGAGCATACTCGCTGCGACTTGCGGGACTAAACTTAAAATCAAAGCTGAAGGTTCGGACGCTCGCAAAGTGATCGATACCCTGAGAGAGCTCGTCGAAGACAAAATGTTTGGTGAGCCGGCTCCATGAAATTGATTCCGCCAAAAGACCGCGGATTACGCCTGCAATATTGACTATTGATTATTGAATATGGAAATAAAAAAGGGAATAGCTGTTTCGCCGGGCATATCTATTGCAAAGGCGCTGATTCTAGATTCCGAAGATTATCGGATTCCCCACCGTTCGATAGAGACTTCACAACGGACAACTGAGATTCAACGTGTCAGAAGTGCCTTCAAGAGTGCTATCGGCGAATTAACAGAGCTTGATAAAGCGCATGGCCACACCGAGGGCAGCAAGATAAAAGATATTTTTGCGGTACATATGCGTTTTCTTCACGATAGAAGCCTGCGAAAGAAAATAACCGATGTAGTTCAGTCCGAATTGGTAACGGCCGAATACGCCGTATCCACCGTCCTTCGTGAAATTGCTTTACATTTTAGCAAAGTACAGGATGCTTATATCAGTGAGAGGGCCGCCGATATTTACGATATTGAAAGGCGTTTGCTGATTCAGCTTCTTGACAAAAAACGCGAGGATGTCGGCCATCTGACCGAAGAGGTTACGATTATTGCTCGGGAATTGAGCCCTATTCAAACGGCCGGTTTTAACAGGAAGTTTGTAAAAGGTATTGCCAGCAATTCCGGCGGACGAACCAGTCATGCTGCCATTGTTGCACGCTCGTTAGGTATCCCTGCCGTCGTGGCCCTCGAAGACCTTACCGAGTACGTCAGTGGCGGTGACACTGTCATTGTTGACGGTAACCGCGGCATTGTCATTGTAAATCCCGACCAGCAGACAATCCAGCAGTACCAGGAATACTCAAAGGAGTTTGAAGAGCTTGAGCACAAGCTCGATGAGATAAGAGAAAGGCCGGCTGTGACCCGCGATGGTGTGAGAATCAAATTACTGGGCAATATCGAATTTCCCGATGAAGCCGAGACTGTCCTGCAAAAAGGCGGCGAAGGTATTGGCCTGTACCGTACCGAGTTTCTGTATCTTAACAAACGGACCGAGCCCACCGAAGAAGAACATTATCAGGCCTTTGCCAGGACCGTCAAAGTTCTTAAAAACAAACCTGTTGTAATAAGGACTTTGGACCTTGGAGCGGATAAATATACTCAAAGGAAACGTTTTGCTCCTGAGCCGAACCCGTTTTTGGGGCTCAGATCAATCAGATTCTGTTTGCAGAACCTGATGATGTTCAAAACCCAGTTACGTGCGATTTTGCGGGCCTCCGTTCTCGGTGACGTAAGGATTATGTTTCCGCTGATTACGAATCTGCAGGAGCTCAGGCAGGCGAAGATGATTTTGCGGGATGTTATGGAAGACCTCGACGACGAGTCGATAGCATACAACAGAGACATTAAAGTGGGCATTATGATTGAGACCCCTTCTTCGGCGCTGACTGCTCATTCACTTGCAAGGAACGTGGATTTTTTCAGCATCGGGACAAACGATCTTACTCAATATACATTGGCCGTTGACCGGGGCAATGAATTAGTCTCTCACCTGTATTCCTCGGCGGACCCTGCGGTGCTCAGGCTTATCAGGACCGTTATTCAGGACGCCCACAAGATGCAGATAGACGTCAGCGTTTGCGGGGAGATGGCTTCTGAGCCGGAGCACATTATGCTGCTCTTGGGTATGGGATTGAGAACGATTTCCCTTACCGCGCCGATGATACCGGAGATAAAGCAGATTGTCCGCTCGGTAACAATCGAAGACTGCAACAAAGTCGCCAGAAAGGTCCTTGGTATGAACTCCGAAAGGCAGATTTCAAGCTACCTTCGTGCCGCCGCAAGAAAAATCCTCCCCGAGGCCTTTTGATGGGCGGATGATTTTTCATATTTCCTGCCGTCGAATTCGTATGTCATATTATTTCATTCCGAGTTTTTTGCCTTTTTCCAGCAAAGCCATAGATTCTTCTATTCGCCGCTTTTTCGTTTCTGTCCTCTTTGCAGTTGCAATCCAGCCGATATATTGCCTGCGATAAGATGGCGCGAGTTTGTCGAAATTCTCTTTCGCCTTTTTATTTTGAGCCAGCGCCTTCGCAAGTTCCGGCGGGATATCGAATGATATTCTGGGCCTGCCGTCCTCCTCCCATAGCCCTGCTTTCTTGGCCGTCTTTATCTTCGCGAGCCCAACGTCAGTCATCCTTCCTTCTTTTATCATTTTATTGGCCCGCTTCCTGTTAAGCGCCGACCACTTGCTTTTATCTTTTCTCGGAGTGAACTTGCGTACGTACCTTGTTTCGTCAATCTTCTTGATTATACTGTCTATCCATCCGAAACATAACGCCTCTTCAACTGCATCCTCATAACCAATCGTTGGCTTACATGTCTCTTTCTTATAGAAGATTAACCAAACCCCGGTCTTCCCGGCATGATGCTCGGTCAGCCACTTGCGCCATTGCTCTCTGTCGGTAACGTATAATTGTTTCATTGCTTTGCAAATGGAATGATGAGCCGGAACTTGCCTGTTTTCGGATCGTTCTGTATCTCATCTACCAATTCGATATCGAATTGGACAGTATCTTCCAATGACTTTTGTGACAATATTTCGCTCATTCTATTGTGCATTACTGGAACGATACTGTCTTTTTCGCCATTAATCACTGCTTTCATGAGAAGTCTGTCCGTGCCTGTTTGAAAAAACTGATATTTCTCCAATCCGGGAACGAAAAATTCCACTAACACAATGGGGTGTATGAATTCTTTGCTTCCGTCTGTTTTAGTGAACCATAGAAATTCCTCATGACGCCCGGCAATCTTTTCAATGATCTGGAAAGGCCAGCCGCACTGGCAAGGCTCATCACTGAGTACGATTTCATCGTTCATTTGATAGCGAATCAATGGTTGTGTATAGTTGTAAAGATTTGTGAGGATTACCCTGCCGGCTTGGCCGGTCATTACAGGTTTGAGGTCTTTGTCGACGACCTGTACACTGAACCAATCGTCGAAAAAGTGTAGACGATGGTGGCGCTTACACTCAGCCGAGAAGCTCATCGTTTCTGATGCACCATATAAATTTATTGGATTCACATCAAAGGCCTTTTTTATGTTTGTTCTGATTGCCGGATTAAGGGGATCGCCACCGCACCAAATCTTCTTGGGAGCGATGTTGATATTACCGGAAAGCTGTTCATGTGCCAGAAGGCTGACTCCTGAGGCATAGCCGACAAGGGCATCTGGTTGAAAGCGATCCATATCTCGGCAAATCTTTTCAAGCGGACTGCTGATAGATAGAGATAGAACTTTGAACAGTATGCGTGGGGCGCCGCAGACGCCGGTTATCACAGCATAATGTCCATCTGTTGCGCCGATGAAAGCCAGCTTTTCTCTTTTTAATAAATGGATTGGTATTCCAGCTATTCTAAGACTCAAAGCTCTGGCTATAACCCAATCGCGCGGCCCGTAAACGAACAGTCCAATAGTTCCACTCGAACCGGAGGTATTAATGACTCTATACACATTTTTGTACTTGGTGCCGGCGTCAGGAGATTCATTGATAAACTGTTCCAAAGAAGACTTCTTGAGGGCGGGATCACAAACAAGATCGTCATAGTTCTCCATCATGATCTGTTTATCAATTACCGGCAAATCTTCTGGTAGAACCTTATCGACATCACGCTCAGTAATTCCATGTTCCTTATAATACTTCTTATAGAATCTCGATTTCTGAAGAACGTGTCTCAATAACTTTTTGAAGCGCTTCTGTTGCAGATCGTGAATCTGTTGGGGACTAAGAGATTCAGCTTTTTTGGCGGAACGAACAGCTTGTAATAAATTCAGAATTGACATGTATCTAATATCTCCTTTGTTATTGTAGAAAAAACTTATCTAAAAGTTGTTATTCAGCCGCACGCAAAGTTCTCCACAGTAGCACTCCTAATACAAGCTCCAACACGCCAAAGCAGAAAAACAACGGTTGTAGCCAGACTATCAGCCCAATCCAACAGACCTGAGCGGCGATCCATATCATCAGGAAAGCGCCTAATACGACAGCGATTTCACCGGCATATCGATACCCTAAGAGGGACAAAACACCCTCGCCCAGGCTCCCGACGCCGATGACAACTAATAAAACGAGTCCCGGAATAAGGTAATCAGAAAAAGGTGATTTACTGAGCCATTCCACGAGAAATCCGAGATTGGAGCCGCTCGGCTCGGTGACCAGTCCAAAACCTCCGGCAACACCGCAAAGACCAATAAACACCTGAAGGCCCCCTAATCCAAAAGCTAAGAATCTGCCTTTCTTTCCTTTCTCGTTCATAGACAAATCCCCTGTTTCTGACTGATTCTGATATTCTACAACCAAAAACAATGCCCAACGATTGGCTCATTTGCACCGCAGTGCATGTTGCGTCCCGGCACAGATGCTGGCTCGGTAATCGGCCTTAGCGGGTTTCAAGGTTGCCTGCAATCTTATCGTTTTGCCGAATCTCTCTTATTGCCGGATCATTATGGGCGTTATTATTGTCGAGGGCAAAGAAAAAAAACTTGTTTTTCGGTTACATTTGGCCATAATGCTAAGCTGTATGTATAAATGCTTTGAAGGAGATACGCATATAGCAGTTTCGAACGAAACTATAATGCTGGTAGTAAAATTCAGGATAGGGGGGCCTCTGAGGTTTATTTCGCATGCCCAGACGCTCAGCGTTTTTCAGCGGGCCTGTGTTCGAGCGGGTATAGAAATCCGGTACTCTCAGGGTTTCAATCCGCGTCCGAGATTGTCATTGCCCCTGCCCAGACCCGTCGGAGTTGACTCGGATGATGAGATGCTCTGTCTTCGGGTACATAGGAGCATAGGCCCACAAGAGAACGATTGTATAACGACACAAGTGTACAATAGCATAAGTGCGCAATTGCCGCAGGGCTTAGAGTTGCTTTCGGTAAGTGTTGTTGAAGCGAAGGCATCATTCCAGCCGTGTTCGGCAAAGTACGTGCTGGCGGTTCGCAGGGAATATCTCAACGAGGAATTGAAGGCGAAGATTAAGAGATTGTTGGCAAGTGATAGCATTAAAATCCAGCGGCAGACCGCAAAAACCAAATCGAGAATCAGGAATCGGGAATCGAAAGTAAAGAATATTGATGTCAGAGGTTTTTTTGAATCGATTGAATTGGGCCCGGACGGTATAATTGTCGAATGCAAAGTCACTCCGGCCGGTTCGATACGCGTCGAGGAGATTTTGAAGCTGCTCGATCTGGATGATGAAAAGCTGGCGTTACCGGTTAGACGTGCAAGTGTGCAGTGGAAAAGCAATTGATGATAGTAAAAGAATTGGCTCATCAGAGCCATAGTAAATATTCAATAGAAAATAATAAATAAAAGCGGGAAAACGAAAATGTCAAGAGAGATGCTCATAAATGTTGCCGAGAGTGAAGAGTGCCGTGTCGCGGTCATCGAAAACGGTTCGCTTGAGGAACTATACATCGAAAGAACGAGTCTGAGCAGCCACGTCGGTAATATCTATAAAGGGAAGGTGGCGAATATTGAATCCGGTATCCAGGCCGCCTTTATCGACTTTGGTATCGGAAAAAACGGTTTTCTTCACGTCAGCGACCTGCACCCTCGGTATTTTTCTAAGGCGGGCTCAAAGTATTCTGAAAACATTGGCCGAAGGAAAGCACTGAAGGAGCGGCCCCCCATTCAGGATTGCCTTCGAAAGGGAAGAGAGCTTGTCGTGCAGGTAACAAAAGAAGGCTTAAAAACTAAGGGGGCGACCCTCAGCACCTATCTTGCTTTGCCCGGTAAGTATCTGGTTATGATGCCATGGATGAAGAAGCACGGTGTTTCACATAAGATTGATGATGAGGAAGAGCGCAAAAGACTGCGACAGATTCTTGATGAAAGCAAGCCGCCCAAGGGGCTGGGATTTATTATCAGAACCGCCGGACAGGGATGCTCGAAAAGAGATATACAAAACGACCTGAGATATCTTGGCCGGCTGTGGAGGACTATTGAAAAACGCTTGGATACTGAAAAGAGCCCCGGCGAGATTTATCAGGAGTCGGATTTGGTCATCAGGGCGATGAGAGATGTCTTTAACAGTAAGATTAGCAATATAATATGTGATTCGGAAAGTGTGGTTCGTAAAATCAAGGAATTTTTTGCCATTGCCGCTCCGCGACTGAAACGAAAAGTAACTTATTATGACAGCAAAGTGCCCCTGTTTCACAAATATCGCATTGAGGATGAGATTGCAAAAGTCCAGTCTCGCAGGGTCGAGCTTAAAGGGGGCGGTTCAATTATCATCGAGCAGACCGAGGCATTGGTTTCGATCGATGTCAACAGCGGCCGCTATCGCAAGAAGGAAAACGCCGAGCACACTGCCTACGAGAGCAATATTGAGGCCGCCGCTGAAATTGCACGTCAGCTTAGATTGAGAGACCTTGGCGGGCTGATAATTTGCGATTTTATTGATATGCGTAATACCAAACACCGAAAAGCTGTGGAAAAGGAATTTCGAAACGCCGTCAAAGCCGACCGGGCCCGTTCGAGGATATTGGGCATAAGCAGGTTCGGAGTTGTGGAAATGACTCGCCAGAGAATGCGACCATCGTTGCAGTCGGCAACCTATCTGGCATGTCGGCATTGCGGCGGCACGGGGATTATAAAAAGTCATGAGTCGCTGGCTATCGAGCTTATTCGCCTGTTGTACTTATCCGCGTCCAAAGAGCATATAAAACGTATCGAGCTGTTTGTATCGCCCGAAGTTGCTGATTATCTGCAGAATGCTAAGCGGGCCGCTATTTCACAAGTTGAACATCTTAACGAAAAACGTGTAATTATTCACGCTGCATCAACTTATGCCGGCGAAAAACACGAATTGGTCTGTTACGACCAGCGGGGAAGTGTCATAAAACTATAAAAAGCATAGCTGCTAATCCGAACTAAATAGCCGCACGGTAAATATTCGATTGATATGGGGCCGGGACGTGGAATTTGACCTTGAATATGCGCGAAAAGTAATCCTCGCCGAAGCCGATGCGATAAGCTCCATCACGCCGATTGTTGATGCCTCTTTTAAACAGGCTTGCGAGATGATTTATAACTGCCGCGGTTCATGCATAGTAAGCGGAATCGGCAAGGCCGGTATAATCGGCCAAAAGATAAGCGCTACTCTGGCTTCGACTGGAACGCCAAGTCACTTCCTTCACCCTGCTGAAGCCGTACACGGCGATTTGGGCAGGCTGCGCGAAAACGATATTGTAATAGTCCTAAGTTACGGTGGTGAAACCGACGAAGTTGTTCGACTGATAAATCTGGTAAAGCAGCAGGGGATTAAAATGATTGCGATAACCGGCGACATCGACTCAACGCTCTGCAGGCATAGCGATGTAGTGCTGTGTATGGGCCCGATGAATGAAGCCTGCCCACTTGGCGTTGCCCCGAGTGTTTCTACCGCCTGTATGCTGGCGGTCGGTGATGCCCTTGCTTTTACCCTGATGAAGGCGCGTCAATTCAGCGTTGAGGACTATGTAAGGTTCCATCCCGGCGGCTCGCTCGGCGCAAAGTTAATGACCGTCGAACAATCGATGTTGTTCAGGCCGGGAGAAAAATTACCTATCGCGGAACTTGACGATACGATAGAACAACTGCTCGAAAAAACCGGAGATATAAAGCGGCACGGAGCTGTAATGGTTGTTGACAAAAGCGGAAAATTGGCCGGGATAATCACTGATGCCGATCTTCGGCGACTCCTGACCGAACACGCCGCCGGGACCTTTAAGTGCAAAGCTGCTGATGTTATGACCGCTGATTGCAAGAAAATAAGAGCAGATGCTCTTGCTGCCGAAGCAACGGCTATTTTCCACAAATACAGAATCGATGAGCTTCCTGTGGTCGATGCCGATAACAAACCCCTCGGCCTCATCGATGTTCAGGATATCGTAACTATTAAAGTTGTAGGATAAAACTTCATATTGTGTTATATGTGATATGTATCACGGCAATGCAATACGAGATAAGAAATGAATGTAAACCTTGCAGACATTGAAATGTTGGTTATGGATGTTGATGGCGTCCTAACCGATGGAACGCTGATAATTAATGGCGACGGCACCGAAAGCAAATCTTTCAATTCCCTGGATGGCCATGGAATTCGAATGTGGCAAAGGGCGGGCCTGAAGGTTGCCTTAATCAGCGGCCGGGCCTCGGAGCCGACAAAATTGCGGGCCGACCAGCTTCAGATTGAATACGTCTTTCAGGATTGTCACCATAAACTGCCGGTCTTTGAGAAGCTTCTTGACCAGCTTGGCCTTTCGCCGGACAAGGTCGCGTACATCGGTGATGATTTGACTGATTTGCCGGTAATAAGATGTGCCGGCTTTGGAATTGCTGTTGCCAATGCCGTCGATGAAGTTAAGCAGTATGCTGATTATGTAACCGCCCGTCCCGGCGGCAGTGGTGCTGTCCGGGAAGTAATTGAATATATCCTGAAAAACAGCGGCAGATGGCAGCCGCTTTTAACCAGATACCTGCCTTGAGCATGAAATGGAGTTGTTAAGATGCGAAAATTCTATATAGGTTTTATTTCGCTGGCGGCGGTAATTGTAATATATCTGCTCTATAGCCGCATGGACACCACGACTCTGCCCGATACAGGCAGGCAGGCCGATTTTATTGACACTGTTGCCGACAGTAACATAAGTGAGTTTGAAAGTGAGGTAGGTAGAATTGGTGATGTTGGTGTAGGTACTGTTGAAAAAGCCAATTATATAACCCGCAACGAGAACCAGGAAGTTGTACGAGAAGTTGGCTTCGAAAGGCTTCTGAGCAAGTCAAGGGATATATGGGAAACTGAAAAGCCGTTTATCAATATCTATCGACACAATTTTATGTGCAGCATCACTGCTGATACTGGAACAATCCTGGTCGAAACCGCTGTGGGCAAAACAACACCTAAGGATGCGACATTTACCTCCAATGTAGTTGTTCATATTGTCCCTGTCGGCTCGGGCACCGTCAAAGAAAGCTATATGTATCTTGACGACATAACTTTCCTTAGCGACAAGTCCCTGCTCTCAACGGCCAATTCGGTCAGATATGTTTCAGAGGATGCCCGTATGCTCGGTACGGGACTGGAGCTTGTCTATGATGAGCTGCTCGAGCGTCTTGAATACTTATGGATAATTGATTTGGAGAGTCTCTATATAAAAAAATCACAAGCAGCTTTTCTTACGGGCTCGAAAAAGCAGGCCGAAGAGCCTGCTGATCCCAATGGCTTGGCCGAAACTAAGCAGCCGAGCGAAACTGCTCTCGCTACTGATGACACAAAAACAGAAATCACATCTACTCAACCGGCGCCTGAGCAGGTAGAAGGCGAATACTACAATTGCGTCTTTAGTAAAAATGTGCTTATTGACAGTCCTGATGAATTGGTCTTTGCTCAGGATAAAATTTTTATCAACGACATCTTCTGGTCAAAGTCCTCAAGCACCCAACCCGGCGAAGCTGCCGCCGATACCGGAGCTGCCACAGCAACCCACCCAGATAGTAGTGCCAAAGTTGCCGAAAAAAGTCCACAAAGTGCTGAAAACGCCGATACGAACAAAGTTGCTGTTGCAAAGCCCGGCGAGCCGAACGAATCACCTGATAAGCCGCAGGAGATTGTTATAACCTGTGACAACGGTTTCATCATCACCCTTAAAGATTCTCCGAAAATACTTGAAAAACTTCATAAGACAGCTATCAGCACAACTGACCCGGCTAACCGGCGCCCGGAAAAGTTCGACCGGGCCGAAGGACGAAGAACATTCCTTACTCGAAGGATAGACTATAACGCACTTACAGATGATGTTATTGCCAATGGCGCATCAGAGCTTGAATTTTACACCGCTGGTTTAGGCCAGACCGACCCAAACAAGCCTCCGCTACCCGTAACAGTAACCGCTCAACAACAGGTCAGATTTCTGCCGGCCTCGAATCAGGCTGTCTTCGAAGGCGATTGTCAGGCCGAAATGATTCAGACAGACCCGAACTTCCTGCAGAAATACACGCTCCTGGCTCCGAAGCTTACAATAGACTTAATCGAAGATACCAATGCCCCGTCTTCTACATCTGCTCCCGGCATTAAGCATTTCACCGCCGACGGTGGATTGGTAAGGCTTATTAGCAAAAAAACAGCGGGACAGAAACAACTCGGTGGCATCCAGTTGGAATCTCGCAACTTCGACTATGACCCGGGCATCGGCTTGTTTGTAGCTACCGGGCCGGGGATATTAACAATGGATAATTCCAAAATCTCACCTTCCACAACAGAAACCGGCAAATTCAGCTTGCGAAAACCTTGTTATGCTGTTGTGCGCGAATATGAAACCTTGAAATATTTCATTCAGGAAAATCGAATAGTCGCCGATGCCGGCTCAGAGGGCCTGATCATAGACTACTTCCCTGTTGTCAATGGTAAGGTTCAATTTGACCGGCAGGCCACTGTCACTACCCCTCACATACAGGCTGATTTTATTAAAACCGCTTCCGGACAATCAAAACTTTCGACGCTCAGCGCCACAGGCTGGATTATTTATGAAGACCAGGATAAACAGTTCGACGGCAGCAGTTTATTCTACGACGCCGCCAAATCTTTAGTTACCGTAAATGGCGACCAGCTCCGGCCGTGTCACTTTAACGGAGCTCCTGTCGATGCGATAGAATGGGACTTAAAAACCGACAGCATCAAAGCTAATGTTGTCGGCCCGGCCATTTTACAGCTAAAATAAACTCACTAACGCTAAGGATGTCCCCCAATAGCTTTAGTTTGAGCCAGGTTCAACGAGAGCAAATCTTAGTTCAAAGATTTTTCCGTTCGGTTGACCCTTCAGATAGAGCACACCGAAGGCGCCGGAAACGTCCTCAGAAATGCTGGGATACCAGGCACGCTCATCTCCAGGCTCGGAAATAAGCTGGCTGCCTGACTGCCATCTCTTGCCATCGAACCACTTCAGGTACAATTCACCGGCGTGCAAACGCCCGCCCCATTGGCCGCCCGGCGTATACTTCTGGTCGCCATAGACAACAGCAATACGAGCAGGCTTTGATGATGTATCCATACCCATCGTTGTCGTGAAGACATTCTCGGCAATGGTGGCCGGCGAGGACCAGTCAGACACTCCATAAGGCCGAGAAAGCGTGCGGTAACGCAGTTCATTTTTCCACAACGTGCCTGACAGTGGTTCGCGTTGTTCCGTGAGAATCTGCAGTGTCATCTATTTTGGAGTGGGTAATATTGTCGGTTGTTCCAAATGTGCTGCTAACTATACATACAAGCAAAGACCACGCGGCAAAAGTCAGCACGCCGGCCTTTATGTTGAAAATCCCTCTTCGAATCGAGATTAACATTAAGCTTCGCTTTTCCAAAATGTTCATCTCGTACGCCCCTATATAAAATGATAAACACCAATTAATCGCAGAGCTGCAGTAAATCGCCTATACTCAATTCGTTAAGCTGGTTAACGACTTTCTCAGCCATACTCAACTGCTCGGCGCCGTAAGAGTTTGTAACCGCTATAGTGTGCATCCCCGCCGCCTTCGCCGCTTCCAGCCCCCAGTGTGAATCTTCGATAACTATACACTCGCCCGGTAAAATGTCGTTCTGATTTCCCGCCTGTGCTAAACTGGCATTGCTGTTAAGCCTTTTCAAAGTCAGCAAAAATCCTTCCGGGTCAGGCTTGCCTTTTTTTACCTGCTCACCCGACACTATAACCTCGAACAAATGACGCAGACTGGTATCTTCCAGTACCATTTCAACTTCCGTCAAAAGTGACCCGGAACATATCGCCATCGGTATCGAATTGTCTTCGAGTAATGTCAAAAAATCTCGCACACCCTCGATCATCTTGCCTTCGGTTTTTGCCAGTTCTTTGTATATATGCTTCTTTTCCTCTATGAGATTACCGATTTGCTCCTGTTCTGCCTTGAGCAGCCCCTGATGGATAAGCATCCCGTAACAGTCGGCATCATTAAAGCCAAGGTATGTCTTGTAATATTCCTGCTTTGTCAGCTCAATGCCGTATTGCCCCAGAACCTGGTTAAAAGCCCGAAAATGTAAAATCTCCGAATCGGTTATCACCCCGTCAAAATCAAATATTACAACTCTAAGCATAAATCATTATCCCACATCTAAAAGCTTTTTGCTTTACGCTTTTTAATTCTCAATTCATTCCACAGGTACAGGCCCGACCATAGCCTCGTAATCGGAGAATGTTGATTTATCACCCGTGCGAATAAGCTCCGCCAAAGCTGCAATCTTCGACGCGTTCTTAGTGATATATCTGCGTGCTACTGTTGCCTTGCGTTCTTTCATAGAAACAGTTTGCTCGTTGCCGGCCTGCCCGTTCTCGGCTACAGGGACCTGCATATCGACTTTCGTGCTGGCCTGCCCGCAGAACAGGTAACCGTTAATCAAATCTATTGCTATATCAACAAGCGCCCTGCCGTAGAGGTCCATATATTCGTTGCCTTGCTCTTTTACATAGGCAATCGATTCTTTCAGTTGTTCAGTCCCCGCGGCAAGTGTTTCGAGCAAATCTTTTACCTTCTCATCAAAATCCTGACTGGCAAGCTCCGTTAAGAATTTCTCCGCTGTCCCGCTGCACACTCCCCGAACAGCCGCAACCACCTGCAACTGGCTTGTCCCTTCGTAAATGGTGGTAATTCTCGCATCGCGTGCATAACGTTCACAGGGATAATCCCGCATATAGCCGCTGCCCCCTAATACCTGAATCGAATCATAAGTAACGCTGTTGCACATCTCGGAACAATAATATTTGCTCATTGGCGTCAGCATCCCTGCGTATCTTTTGTATTTCCTCGACTCGTTCTTGAGTTGCTTGGCCTCTGCCTTGTCTTCCGGCGGATTTGTCTCAAGCTGCCTTGCATAACCTAATTCCAAATCAACCACCCGTGACGTCTCATATAAAAGAGCTCTGCCTGCTTCTATTGATACCTTCATATCAATCAGCATATCACGAACGGCCGGAAGCTTCTCGATAGCAACCCCGAACTGTTTCCTCGTGGACGCATAATCCCGCGCAACGCGGAAAGCCGCTTCGGCAATCCCCATCGATTGCCCTGCGATACCAATACGGGCCCCGTTCATCAGGCTCATAACGTATGTCACCAGGCCACGCTGACGCTCGCCGATTATCTCACACGGTGTATTGTCGAAAAATATCTCGCACGTCGGCGAGCCGTGAATACCTAATTTGTCCTCCAGCCGGCGAATATGCACCGTCGGCCCCGGTGTACATACGAACAAACTAAGCCCTAATCCTCCGCTCCTGTCCGGTTCACTGCGCGCAAGCACCAGCAGCACCTCGCCGCAGCCATTGGTTATGAACCTCTTAACGCCGTGCAGAAACCAGTTCCCGTCCTTGTCCTCAAACGCTCGCAGCTTCACCGCCTGCAAGTCCGAACCCGCATCCGGCTCGGTCAGCACCATCGCCCCGGTCACCTTACCTGCCGAAAAATCCGGTAAATATTTCTGCTTTATTTCTTCCGAAGCGAAAGCATTGATAGTCTCGGCTATTCCCTGCAAACCGAATATATTCATAAGCGCCGCATCCCCCCGGGAAAGAATCTCGATGGCCATCGAATAAATAATATTCGGAAAGTTCAAACCCCCGAACCGGTGGGGCAGCGTAAAACCCATTACCTCCGCCTGTCCGAGTTTTTCTATGGCTCCCTTTATCCCCTCGGCACGGGTTACCGAGCCGTCTTTGTTAAGGATATTCCCCTGTCTGTCCACGTCCTCGGCACGCGGCGCAATAAAATCACCGCATAACTGGCCCAGCGAATCCAGCACCATATCATAATTCACTACGGCCTCCTCGGCGTCCGCCGGGGCCGATTCGAATTCGTTTGCGAACTTAAACCCTTCCTCACAAACCTCCGCCGGTTTGCCGAGGTCTATGTGCCTGAACAAAAATTGTATATCGTTATTGTCCCTGTAAAAATTTGCCATTATCGTTTCTCGTTATTAATTCAATCCTTGTAACGTGTGCAACTTGTTGCACACGCTGTTTCTATTGTTTTTTGGATTTTGTATTTCAGCCATTTGAATTTGTTTCGAATTTCGGATTTCGTGCTTCGGATTTTAATGCCTTAATCTTTTATCCCTTTTTCCTTTATCGATTTTATCATAATCGGCACAACCTCATTCAAATCTCCGACTATCTTATAATGTGCAATATTGAGTATCGGCGCATCCGGGTCGTTGTTAATAGCGACAATCTTCTGGCTTTGCGACATCCCCGCCTGGTGCTGAATTGCTCCGCTGATACCGACTGCTATATACAAGCTCGGCCTCACCGTAGTCCCCGTCTGCCCGACCTGATGGTCGTGGTCTATAAAGCCCAAATCGACTGCTGCTCGTGTCGCCGCCGGCGCCGCCCCAAGGCAATTTGCAAGGTCCCAAATCAATTTGAAGTTGTCCTTACTGCCGACCCCTGCTCCTCCGGCCACGATTATCCTCGACGCCTTCAAATCAACCTTCTTCGGCCGTTTATGCTCCTCGAGAATCTCCAATGGCAAATCCTGCCGGGACAATGCCGCCTTCTCTTCGATAATCTTACCGCTGCGTTTTGTGTCCGCTTCCGGTGCCGGCATCACACCTTCGCGGACCGTCGCCATCTGTGGCCATCGGGCGAGATTGATAATAGTCGCAACGATATTGCCCCCGAAGGCCGGCCGTATCTGAAACAAAAGGTTCTTATGAACCTTCTTGTCCTTCACCGTCTCATGGTCGCCTATTTGCAAATCGGTACAGTCCGCCGTAAGCCCCGCCTTCGTTGCGCTTGCAATCCTCGGCGCCAAATCGCGTCCGGCTGTCGTCGCCCCGTAAAGCACAATCTGAGGCTCATACTTATGGATTAAATCGTATATCACCTTGGCATAGCTGTTTGTCTGATACACCCCCAACAATGGGTCATCAACCAGATAAACCTTGTCCGCCCCGTAGTGTATCATCTTTCCCGCAAGCTCTTTAACGTTGTCACCTAATACCGCCGCAGCCAATTGCACACCTAAAATATCAGCTAAATGCCGCGCCTTGCTCATCAATTCTATCGGCGTATCCTCTAACTGCCCGTTATGCTGCTCGGCAAATACCCAAACCTCACCTTTTCTGTTCACTTCTATCATATCTTGTCTCTCGTAATCCGTTTTATGTCTTCCATCTCCCTCCTGACTTTTTACTTTGTACTTTGTACTTTTTATGCTATCGTCTTCTCTTCAATCAATTCGTGTATCATATCCGATATTCCCTTAGCATTCGGCTCAACTTCCTTACTTTCCTTAGCCGCTAAAACAACGCTCTGAATCCTGTGCACCTTCGTCGGCGAGCCGCTTTGCCCGCACCAGTCCAAATCCGCCTCAAGTACATCCAGGTCCCATTGCTTAATCAACAAACCTTTCTCTACTAATTTGCTGCATTTATGTTCCGCCAGCTCCTTAATATCCGCCTCTCCGGCCTCGCGATTCTCCGCCTTGATTTTTCCCTCTACCTCGAACGGCGTAAGTGCCTTTTTATACTTCATCATCATCTTTGCCGCCGCGACCCTCGGCTCATTCGCAACGCCCATTACGGTAACCAGCACCGGCAGTTCCGCCTTGACCTGCTGCCAGCCGTTCCCGATATTCCGTTGTGCCGTTATCGTGCTGCCGTCGAGCCCTATCAATTCCTCGACGTATGTAATTTGCGTAACACCCAATTTTTCCGCCAGCTGCGGCCCGACCTGGGCAGTATCACCGTCAATCGCCTGCCGCCCGCAAAGGACGATATCGTAGTCTAATTTCTTAACCGCACAGCTAAGGATATAGCTCGTCGCTAATGTATCGCTCGCCGCGCATCGACGGTCCGTTACCAAAATCGCCTCGTCTGCACCGCGAAACAGCGAATCGCGAAGAACCGCACTTGCCGCCGGCAGCCCCATCGTAATAACCGTTATATGCCCGCCGAACCGGTCCTTTATCTCCAGAGCTAGTTCCAGTGCGTTAAGGTCTTCCGGATTGAATATGGCCGGAAGCGCCGAACGCTTCACCGTCCCGTCGTCGTTCATCACATCGCCCGTTATCTTCTTCGTATCAGGAACCTGCTTAATCAGTACAACGCAGTTATATCCCAATTGTCTTCTCCTTAGGTGCTCTTAATATTATTTTCTCTTTATCAAAAAAAATATCTCTTTCGAGATACAATTTATCCCGTTATATACGTTTTTACTATCCAATGGGGCCTTACCACATCCTCAGTACGCAATACGAGACAAGTTGCGTATTCTATCCGGATTTATTCCCAAGTCAAGCTCAAAACTGAAATGCTGCCAATAGTCAATATTCAATAGAAAATAGTCAATCGAAATCCCCCCCGAACTAAAATATCCATATCAACCTCATATTATAAAGCTCCATCCCCGCTGTCCTCATCGAGAGCGTCCTCTTGGGCTGCCGGTGCTTTTGTATTGAATTTCCAGGACAAACTTGATAATCTAATGTAAATGAGGCTCAGCAGCATAACTGACCAAAGTCATATGGAGAATCTGAGATAATGGAATTTGACAATTATGCCAGCCATTTGCCTATATTCGAGAAAGTGTTCGCTACGTTTGAAATAAAGAAAGTCCTTGAATTTGGTCTGGGCAAGTTCAGCACACCGTTTTTTGTTAACCATGCTGAGTTGGTTGTCAGTGTAGAGCAAGAAAGTAAAGAATGGTATGAAAGAATAAAAGCCCAGATTAATGCAGCAAACTGGCGCCCCGTTTTTCAGCCTGACCCGCAGGTAGTATTCGGGCAGTGTGATGCTAACAATCAAACGCTTGATTTGGTTTTTAGTGATGGTGCTGCCCAGACAAGGTGTCTGGTAGCCAACCAGGCGATGGAAAGAAATGTCCCGGTGGTCGTACTCCACGATGCCGAGAAGGTTTGGTATTATCAATGGAATCTGCTCTCTATTCCTGCTAACTATGCCCGTTTCAATTTTCGTCATCGAAAAGATGCGAACAAAGTGACCACGATTTTGGTAAACGCTAATCAAAGTATTTTAGAGCAGTGGGATATTCCTGACCACGACAGGATTTTGCAGGCTTATAGCTCCCCGTGCCAACCTGTCATTCAGTTGAGATATGACGAAGTCAGGGGCTTATTGGGCAAGCCAAATAGCATTCCGTAAATAATATTGTCATCCTCGCATGTCCTTAGCGGGGACCCAGTCCGAACTTTCCCCCTTTTGCTCTTATGCTCTTATGTCCTTGTGACTCCTGAAATCAATCACTCAACTTTAGTTCACTTTAGGCACTTTAGTTCACTCTTAACTGTTTTACGTTCTACAACTGTAGAGAATGTTCGACAAATCGCCCTTTTTTATGCAAAACAAACCCAATTTTGGAAATGACAAAATGAACATAACTTTAGATATGACAGGCATTTACATGATTTTATCCGCTGGCTCGGGCCAAAAAACAAACCCAATTCAAACCCAATTTCGAATACTATATAATTGTGAGGGGATGGCAATATTAATTATTTAAGCAGCATAATAAGAATAATCACAAAGAACACGACCGTTACTATGCTTAAAATCAATATCGCCATACGGTACTGGGCAACGGCCTCTTCCTTGTACCCTTCTTCCTTTTCAACAACATCTCCGTTTTCAAGCTGCTGGAGTATTGAGACATCAAATCTTTTATGAGCCTGAAGGGGGGTCTGCCCCTCACGAAGAGCATTTAAATCGACCAGCAGTTCTTCCATGTTGTTATAGCGGTCTTCTTTTTTCTTGGCCATCATAATTTCAATGACTTCGGAAACCCCCGCCGAAAGTAAGGTATTTATATGGTCGGGTGGGATTAGTTTTTCCTTGAGGTGCTTTCGCATAACATCCGCCGAATCCTCTGCCATAAACGGCACACGGCCGGTCAGCATGTGATACAGCGTAGCTCCCAGTCCGTAGATATCGGCCCTGCCGTCGATGTCTATCTTGCCGCGAATCTGTTCAGGTGCGATGTAATAAGGCGTCCCGTAAGCTTTGCCCGCCTCGCTTTGTGCGGCTTCGATGTCTGTCGTTGCCCGGGCCAAACCCATATCGGCAAGCTTGATTGTCCCGCTGTTGCTAATCATTATATTCTTTGGCTTGACGTCACGGTGGATAAGACTGAGGGCATGTGCATGAGAAAGTGCGTTGGCGACCTGAATAATCATATCCAGCGCTTCGGTTTCTTCGAAAACTTTTCCAGCCGCCAAGTCGTCGGCTATAGTCTTACCTTCCACGTACTCCATAACGAAATAGTGGTAGCCGCCGGCCTCGCCGACGTCAATGGCCTGGACGATATTCGGATGGTTCAGCTTGCCCGCGGCCTGGCCTTCTTTATAAAAACGTTCGACGTACTCGGGATTTTCAGTGAAGCGCTTTGGCAGAATTTTTATCGCAACCATCCGATTCAGACTCAATTGCCTGGCCTTGTAAACCACAGCCATCGCACCGGCGCCGAGCTTGCCCACTATCTTATAGCCGGGAATCTGATGTGCCGCGGCCTTGCTCTCCTTTATACCTGTCCCTAACCGCTCGGCCTGGGATTCGGTAATATAGCCTAATTCGACCATGAGGTCTTTTAGGATTGCCGGATTGGCAGTGCTGCGCGATTTGAGCTCCTCAAGCGATTGCTGCAGCTCCTCATCGGTGCAGAGTCCCTGGTCTATCGCCATTTTGCCAAATACAGTATCGTAGTTTGTTTCACTTGTCATTAATATAGCCTGAGTAAGCCGAGAGGCGCACTACGAGGTAGGTGCCAATCCATTGGCTCTACTATATACATCCGATAACATACCAAATTGCGCTAATTATCGACTTATAAGATGCATTGTCAAAGAAAATTTGCACTATCTTTTTAAAAAAACCAACTGCATTGGCAATCAAATCGACCTTTTACACTCCTGAGTTTAACAGTTTTATACGTCCTTTGACCGGTCCGGCTTGCGATTGACTATCCCTAGGGGATAATCAATTAAAAGTCTTCCCTTCGATATTCATCATTCCTTGTTCGTTATTTGATATTTCCAAGAAAATCTGTAATCCTCTTAATCATCTTTTCTGATTTCTTCGTTTGACATTCCCATATAGTAAGCACTTTCCATCCTCGCCTTTGTAAGAGACGTTTATTCTTCGTGTGCCGTTCCTTATTTCCTTGTAATTTTGGAAGCCAGTATTCCTGTCTGGATTTTGGTTTTCCGCGTCCTAATCGACAGTTGTGCCTGTGCCACCAGCATCCATGAACAAATATTATTTTCTTATGTCGAGGCAAAACGATATCAGGGCATCCAGGCAAGTCTCTTCGATAAAGTCGAAATCTATAGCCAAGTCTATGAACTATTCGCCTAACCGTTAATTCAGGGGTGGTGTCTGTTTTTCTTATACGTGACATGCAGTATGAGCGCTGTTCTTTGGTTAGCACATCCATATCTACTCTGTGAAGAATAAATGCCTTGGAACAGGTTGCTATGTAGTCGATAATAGCTTTTCAAGAACTAAGCGAGCCACTTTAACATTAACCGCATTCCCGAGCGCCGCCATTGCTGCTGTACCAGATGGCAAATGCTCTAAGCTATCCATCGATTGAAGTCTCACACACTCTCGAACTGTCATATAGCGCCGTTCCCATCCGATAATTGGCACCTGCGTGGTAGTCATTGCTACTAAGGATGGAGAGGTTGTTGGCCGTTTGATTCTAACACCTGAAGCTCTAAATTGAATAACATATTTCCATATATCTCTTTCCTCTCCATGGCAGTTCCATTCCAGCTTTTGAAGGCTTGGCGGAAACTGTTTGATTTTTGGCAGCCACGGTTTTATCCAATCCTGATGTTTCCTGTATAACGCCCGATTCTGTCTGATAAACGCCTGTTTCCAATCTGGAAACGCACCTTCTTTCGCACGTGCATAACTTGGCACATGTGCAAGAATACCTCGCCTATACCAGGTATTAAGTGTTTTCCCGAAACATCCTTTGCTCTTGCGCAAATGTGTTAATTCAACCTTATATAGCGAATCCTGTTTGTATGGGTATGTTGCCTTGAATTCCATGCTCCAAATTGGAAATGATGGTAGCTGCTCCTTTTTAGGAAATGCCTTCAAAAACTCTTGCCATGTCTTGAGGCATCTAATTACCTGCTCGCTTAATCCAACGGAATCAGACGGATTCTCATCCAAAACATCACGTATCGAGAGTCCCTCACCATTTGTTGATGGTTGTGGCCATTTGAATCCATTCAAGCCACCTAAGCATCCGACCATATACATGCGCTCTCGTATCTGTGGTACTCCAAATGTATGAGGTGATAATTGCGCATGTTTTACTTCATAACCTAACGATTCCAATGATTCTTTTACCTTCGCGTATGTATTGCCTTCATCATGTTTAACAAAATGAGCAACATTTTCTAATATGATATATTTTGGCTGGTGATGTCGTAAAACTTCAACAATATTAAAGAAAACTGTACCTCTTACAGCATCATTCCAGCCCATTTGGTCACCAGCTTTAGAAAAAGGCTGACAGGGAAAACCGGCACAAAGCAGATCATGTGGAGGGACATCTTTAGCATCAATTTCTTTGATGTCTCCGGCAGGCTCTATACCAAAGTTTGCTTTATAATTTTCCCGTAGTTTTTGGTCAATCTCACTTGCAAAAACACATTCCCCACCTAACTGTCTTGCAGCCAAATGAAATCCACCTAAACCGGCAAACAAATCAACATATTTCATATTTACTCAAGCTGTAATGTGAGTTCTTGTTCTACAAAACTGTTCAGGTCTCTTTTTAATTCTTGCTCATCTATTCCATCACTAAGCAGATTTATAATACGAATCCGGTCAAAAAGCAATCCATAATCGCAAGACTTATCGTGCCAATCACATGCAGATGTCATAGCTTTAGGAAATGCAAAACCAGTGCTTGGATTTATTGCAAAGTGTATATATTGATTCCACCTTCTTATCGGTATTTGTGTTTTATTCCATCGATTACGGCCTGCTGCACATTGAACTAGCAGAATCAGTTGTCCACTGCGTTTGTCATTAAAGGGTTCCCAGGCCACAACATCAATTCCTGCATCTTTATAATGTGGTTCAGGGGGACTGTTATACCTCTCGTTTAGAATATCTGCCATTTGAACTGTAACGGCTTCAATTTTAGAATTAAAATCACTGTCATCAACTGCGTCATATGGCCATCCAAAAACATATGCTTTCTTCATATATTTATTGATTGCACAGCAAGCTAATCGTTCAAACAGTTTTGCCTTGGGTCCTCCTCCTCCAGCTCCATATAGGGATAATAATACACAAAAAATATACTCTACAGGAGGTTCTCCTTGGAAAATCCTTTGAATAGTATTTCCTTCTATCCTAAAATAGTTATTCAAATATAATCTCTGGCGATGGTTCAGAATTTCAAATATATCAGAAATATACGCTTCATCAGGTGCCCTCCCTTGTGCTTCTACAACTCTACTTAATTCTGATTTCGAAATAAATTCGGCATCATTCCTATCATATATTAGTGTTAATTCAATCCAATCTGCCACCAAATCTGGAGACACATCTTCCAATCTGAACATGAAACACTCCCTACGCTAATCGCTAATTCTTTTCAGTAACTCTTTTATAGTTTCTGATGCTTTATCGATCTCATCTCTTATTATAGTGTTGTCTTTGTGACGATGCACTTTTCCCAATACTAAATCTAGTTTTTTATTTGCTGTAGATAGAGCTTTACGTAGATAAGTTTCCTCACCGTCTGTGAATTCATAAGCTTCTTTTAAATCTCTATTCTCTTTGAGGTATTCAAGAGCATCATCATTGTTTATGACCCATTTTAAAAAATCTGTGATGTCACGAGATTCATCTATTACAGGCTCATTTTTTTCATCCCCATATAAACATGAGAGCAAAAAGTGCAAATTAGCCAAATTTTCTTTGGAAACAGGCTCTGATAAATTTACTTCATTGATCTTTCGTGGCATTCCAAGAAAATTCCTCATACTTCCCATAGAAAGTATTAAAAAAGAAAAATTTCTCTTTGCTTTTGTAATATCATAATTCAAAAGGTCCTTTGCCTGCTCTAAAATTTCGTAACAAATATATGATAACTTGGTTGCGTTTCTCTTGTCTCCTATTTTCGCCTGAATCTCATCAACATTGACACCTGACACTACCATGCTTTTTATATATCTTGCCTTAGCATAAGAATCCCACTTTTCTACGCCAACAATATGCCTTACTCCTAGGTAAGTAAGCACAGCATCCCTATTTGGATAAACAATCACAGGTAAAATTTTTATAGATTCAGTAACATCGACACTGAGATCAATTCCAAAGGATTTTATCTTCAAACTACTTCTTGCGTTAGAATCTAAAAGTAGCTTACAAGTTGCTAACCGTCTATTTCCCTCAACAACATAAAATTCCGTTGTTTTTTGACGAACATACATATCAAACTCACTCTTCAATTTTTCAGTTGTTGGATTTTTCAGCTTACTCGGTAGATCTTTAGGAACTGCAACCAACGGCTCTTCTGCAAAATATCCATTTTGTGATAATGAATCAGCCAATTCCGCTATATTGAAGTCTTGGTGCATGACTTTAAGAAGTTCATTTTGATTCTTCCCTTGCGTTTCCTGTCTTAGTCTCGGATTTTCTGGATCTAAAAGGAGTCTTTCTAATGGTATATCTAATCGAGACTGACCCAACTTAGTTACTATAGTTGTTGTTTTAGACATTTAGGTAATCCTCCGTATGTAACTTCTTGAGTCTTGTGTACTCAAGTTGTGGATCTATGGTCATGTTTAACCTCAGGTTTGTTAATTAGCCACAATCTACAACAAGCTCCCGTATAATAAAATACACCATGCCAATATCATCGTCAAACCAAAGCCGTAATTTCCATCAATAAATAGAATTCCGCACACTTTAGTGAGATTATAGGTGATATATTTTGTATTTCAATATAAATAAGGACAGCCCAAAAACAGATTTTCTTCGTTAAAACAAGCAAAATAGCCGCAATTTTCGACAAAAAACGCTAAAAAACAAAGAAAAACCACCAAAAATCAACAAAATCAACCACAATTTACCCCGTTTTTACCTTTGAACTTTAGGCACTTTAGTCACTTTAGTTCACTTTAGTTCACTTTGAACTTTTTCGTTCAAAAACGCTCACTCTCAAAAACATAAATAAAAATTTTCAAAATTTTTTATCTCCTTTTCTCATATACACTTATACTGATTCACTCATCATAATATCCC
>JACNGQ010000214.1 GCA_014384025.1 Planctomycetota bacterium
AATCAGGCCGGAGTAGCCATTGCTTTTTTCAACCTCCAACTATGGATGGGACAAGCTCGAATGCTGATCCAGACTTTAATATATACTCACTTTCGGCCGCCAACTCTCAATACATCGATCCCGATAAGGTTCAGAGATTCAGCAGTTCCTTCCGATGGATAACAACCGATGAAAGACTGGCGCCATCAAAAATGACTACTTTCGGGGGACTTTATTCTGTCAGGGGCTACAAGGAGGATGAAATTGTTGCGGACGAGGGGACACTCATGTCATTTCAGTATGAGTTTGACCTGGTGCAATATAGCAAACCTGGAGATAGTAGTGACAATGAATCAAGCGAAGTTCAAAGCAATGGACTGGAGCTTAATAAACTGGCACCGTTGGCCTTTTTTGATTTTGGCCGAGCTAAAATTGAAGATCCTGTAGCAGGTGAGAAGAAAACTCAGGAACTTTGCTCAATAGGTATGGGCTTACTTTTTGATGTTGGAGATGATTTTAGTGCAGGTATATATTACGGTTGGCCACTCAGGTCAACCCTTAGAACCGATGAAGGAAGCGGCAGATTTGGCTTTAGCTTTATAAAACGATTCTGAGCGATTTTTGTCTCATTACCCAGAGTTTGGATGGATACGCATTAGAAAACAATAGCTATTCAAAGTGAAAAGGTGAGGATATGGGATTTTTAATGCAATTAATAAAAAGACACTATTTAAGGCGGTTTATTACATATATTTTAATATGCTGTATGCTCTTCAATTTGCCGGCATCTGTCGTACTGGCCGGACCGGAAGGCGCGGAGGTTATTCACGGCCAGGTTTCGTTGCAACAAAGCGGCCTAAATACCGTCATACATGCTTCTGATAAATCAGTCATAAACTATACAAGTTTTGATATCGCCCGCCCTGAGATTGTGCAATTCATCCAGCCTGGCAGCAATGCTTCCGTGTTGAATAGAATATTGTCAGCCAATCCAACATGTATCGATGGAACTTTGCTGGCTAACGGCAGGGTATTTTTTGTAAATCCAGCCGGAGTCATCATTGGAAGTGGAGCTACAATCAACGTCAACCAGTTGGTAGCTTCCGGTCTCAATATGTCAAATGACAGCTTTATCAATGGTCAATATGAATTTGTCGGGGGTGGCGGCTCTGTTGCCAACTATGGCGACATCTCTGCCAAGAGCGTGTATCTCGTTGGAAAACAGGTGACCAACGCAGGTAATATAAATTGTCCTGCCGGATATGTGGTAATGACTGCTGGTGACAAAGTATTTCTCGGCCAGCCCGGAAGCAGCGTCATTGTTGAAATAGGTTCTTTCGAATCCCCTGAGGCAGATGCACAAACACCAGCAGAGATTATTAATGAAGGGACAGTAGAAGCCGAAGGTGGAACAATAATCTTTGCCGCTGCCGGAGACGCCTTCTCCAGGCCTATAATGGTCAACACCGGGTCCTTATCAACCTCAAACGCAAATGGGGATGCCGGAAATATCTCTCTTCAAGCCAGCGATGGCCTCTTCGATAATACCGGTATAATTACAACCACAAGTAATTCTGATGCAGGGGGAACCATCACAGTAGTTGCCGGTGAAGTAATTAATACCGGAACGATAGATGTTTCCGGTACTCAGGGCGGAACAGTTGCCCTTGAAGCAACCAGCCGCCTCGGTCAGTTTGGTACTGTCAATGCTGACGGTATCGATGGTGATGGCGGCAACATCTCTTTAACTGCCAGCGGTGTAGTTGCCCTCAGCAGTCAAAGTGTAACTACTGCAAATGCCGGAGTCAACGGCGACGGCGGAGACGTCATTGTGTACTCGCCCGATACAGCACTTTTCCGCGACGGCGCACTCATTGAGGCCAAAGGCGGAAGTGTCTCGGGGGATGGCGGTTTCGTCGAAGTCTCCGGAACAGAACATGTAGAGGTCTTCGGCTCAGTAGTTGCGAGTGCAGCCAATGGAGAAGCTGGCCAGTTCCTTATTGATCCTCGTAATATTACGATTAATGACGAAGGGCGTAATGATGGAAGCTTTAATGATTCAACCGACACTTGGACTCCAACTGTCAACGGATCAGAATTAGATATAGATGATCTCGAGGGATATCTTGATGACCAAAGTGTGACAATAACTACATCTGGAGTCAGTGACCCTGATGGCAGGGATAACCAGGATGGCTGGGTCCATTTTAATGCTGGAAGGGATCTTTATGATGGCACTAATCACGTAAACGGCAGTAATTATTCACTGACGGTCAATGCAGATTACTATATTCTGCTCGACAGCGGCATACATTTTAATGGCATTGGAAATGTCACCCTTGATGCTAAGAGGGACATAACCATAAACGCAGAGGTTATGCTAAACAGTGGTTTGTTTACGGCACATGCTGGTAATTCTCCTTATAGTGGGATTCTTAGCATTAACCAGGATATTACAGCCGGCAGCATGTTCCTAACGGCTGGTAATCAGCAAGCTTACGATACTAGTGGCAGTCGGGTGTATGTGGGATATACTCCTGTTACTGATGAGAGAAATAATCCCGGAGAGGGTACATTTGACACAACTGTGGACCTGGTAAGCACTAATCCGACAACAGGCGATATTACTATTGAGTCGGTTCACGACGTCTTTATCGGCGGCAAGGTGCAGGCGATAAGTGACGTGGCGAGTCTTATAGGTGATGTCGAAGGCTCGGCAGGCTATCCCCAGTACGGTGGGGATATTATTACGAAAAGCGATGTCACTGCTGGCGGGAGCATAGAGTTTATTGGCAACGCTATAGATATTGACGGTAATGTCATGGCGAACGGTGGCAACCTTGTGATTAAAGGCAGAAGCAGTGGAGATTCAGACGCCTATGGCCCACGCGGAACAGTCCTAGATGAGAATGCTGAGTGGGGCAATATAGATGTAGCCACTAACAAAACACTTTTTGCCAGCGGTGACGTATCTATTATAGATTATCAGAATGGAAATTCGGGACAAATGAGACTGACCGGTCACAATTCACTTACAATCGAAGCTCCCGGTGGCGGAATATTCGCACCTGAGACTGAAATAAGCGTCTCTGGTAGCGAGTTGGTATTGCTGTCGCATGCAGATCTGGATTTGGGCTCTTTCAACTTTGACCTTCAAAACAGCACACATCTTACCTTGGGTAGCTATGGTGGCTCCATCACAGCTGTGGACCTATCCAATGGCGGTAAAAACGCAAATGCTGCTGACCAGTGGTCATCTATAACAGCTACAGCTAAAAAGAATATCACACTCCAGGGTACTGGAACTATAACTACTAAAGCCTTGAATTCCACTGCAACGAATCCGGATACTGGCGACATTAGTGTAACCTCAGATAGTGGCCAAGTGTTGGCAACTGAAGATATAACCGCTAACAACGGCAATATATCTCTGACTGCTATCGACACCACGAACGGTGGCATCGAAACTGGTGGCAATATCGAAGCCAGCCATGGGATAACACTGCGGGGTGAGGTTACAGCTGTTGCTTCAGGTCCTCAGACCTTTGACGCCGGCCAGGGTACACTTTGGGCAAAGGATACGCTCTCCACTATCACCAAGACCGGTGGAGACCTTACATTGGGCGGTGATGCAGGTATCGACCTTGAAGGTGTGGACGCCGTTACGGGCGATTCGGTGAATGTAACTGATGGCGCATTGACTATCGAGGATGTAGTCGATGCCGAGGGCAACCTTGTGGCCTCGGGCCTTGTCTGGCTGCAGGGCGATACTGGACTAAACTATATAGGCGGCAATATAATCGGCACCGGCGTTATGTTCTCGGCCTCGCCGGTAGATATAGAACTTGATGGAGCCGGCGATCAATCGATAGACGCCGGCAGCGGTGTCCTGGAGGCCACAGGGGACATAATAAAGACCACCGAAGGCACTCTTACGATTATCGCCGGCGGTGGTGTGGAGCTTACCGGCGATACTTCTCAGCGTATAGATGCCGAGCAGGACATGCTTTGGGTCCAGAATCAGATCACTAAGACCTCTTCAGGTGCCGGCGACCTTACCCTTGGCGGTCTTGAGGTTACGCCTGAGACTGTGGGTATTGACCTTGACGGTACGGTAGATGTTCAGACCACCGGCGGCAGCCTGACGATGGAGGATGATTTCCGTGCGGCAGGTGATTTGCTGGCCGATCAGGACATAACCTTTGAAGGCTCGGTAGTAAACGGACAGATGGACGGCTCAGGTGCCCAATTGATAGACGCTGAAACAGGCACACTGACCGCCAGCGGAACCATTACCAAGACAACTACAGGAAATCTTACACTTCGCGGCCCCGTAGACATCGATCTTGGAGGAACGGTAGATGTTCAGCTCGGCAGTCTTATTATAGAGAATGATTTTCATGCGGCAGGTGATTTGCTTGCCAACGACGGGATAACCTTTAAGGGCTCACGAGTTAACGGCTGGCTTGACCTCGCCGGCGATCAGCAGATAAACGCAGGTGGTGTCCTGGAGGCCACAGGGGACATAATCAAGACCACCGAAGGCACTCTTACGATTATCGCCGGCGGTGGTGTGGAGCTTACCGGCGATACTTCTCAGCGTATAGATGCCGAGCAGGACATGCTTTGGGTCCAGAATCAGATCACTAAGACCTCTTCAGGTGCCGGCGACCTTACCCTTGGCGGTCTTGAGGTTACGCCTGAGACTGTGGGTATTGACCTTGACGGTACGGTAGATGTTCAGACCACCGGCGGCAGCCTGACGATGGAGGATGATTTCCGTGCGGCAGGTGATTTGCTGGCCGATCAGGACATAACCTTTGAAGGCTCGGTAGTAAACGGACAGATGGACGGCTCAGGTGCCCAATTGATAGACGCTGAAACAGGCACACTGACCGCCAGCGGAACCATTACCAAGACAACTACAGGTAATCTTACACTCAGTGGTGCTGCAGGCATTAACCTTGAAGGGACTGTTGATGTTGAAGCCGGCGACCTTATCATAGAGGATGGATTCAATGCTGCCGCTGACCTTCTTGCCAGCGTTAACGTGCGGCTCAACAGCATAGCTACACTTGACGGCTCTGGGAACCAGCTTATAGACGCCGAGGGTGCGGTGCTGACAGCAAATAATACGCTGACGAAAACCGGTGACGGCAATCTTACACTTCGCGGTGCTTCAGGTATCGACCTTGACGGGACAGTCGAAGTTAAGAGTGGAAGTCTTACTTTGGAGGATAATACTACTGTTGCTTCCGGGCAGATGCTAAAAGCCAGCGATGATGTAATCTTAGCTGACGGAAAGACATTAACAGGTACGAGTTCGCTGACAATTGAAGCTACAAATGGTGAGATAAAAGCGGCAGGGACAGGCAGTACGATTAGTGTAAGTGGCAGTACGCTGACATTAAAACAAGGTGTGGATTTGGATTTGCTTGATTTTACGTTTAATAATCAATCAAACACGGATCTTACGGCACAAAGCTATAATGGCTCATTTACTGCAGATAATACGAATGCTGCGAATGCAGCTGATCAGTGGCAGTCCATAACCGCAACAGCAGAAGATAATATTGAGCTGTCAGGCATTGGTAATATAAACATCGCTTCAGCCGGTTTATCCTCTACTTCTGGTGGTGTAAAGATTGTCTCGACTGGTGGTACTATATCCACACCTGGTGCTGGTGGAAAGCTCGATGCACCTATAACGGGCAGCTCCAACGGCACGACCGGTGTAGATTTCCCCGGCGGCGGGAAAGCCGCAATTGTAATAATAAGCAAAGATACCTTGAAGTTAGATCCCGGTGCAGAGTTGACAGCTAATGGAACATACGGCTCTGTTGACGACCGGTCAGTTATTGATTTCTTAAACGTTATAGAAGGAGATAAAAACCCAGGTAACCCAATCGATGTCGCTGTCTATCTGGCAAGTAACACAGGCAATATCAATGTTAGTTCACCGGTTACTATTGCTTTCAATGGAGCGATGGTTGTAGATGCTTATGACACTGTTGAGCCGTTTGGAATCGAATTTTTAAATTCCCTGGCTGCAATCAACTGGTTAGAGGTGTGCTCACGGATAACACCAACTTTGAATTATGCAAGGGACAACGATACTCTACCGTATGCCAGCGACACCGGACTCTTTCCCGGAAACGGCACATATGTGCTCCGTGGTGAAAATCCTGATGTTGGGACAGGGGCCTGGATCCTTGCGGAAGAAGAAAAGCCGACCATTCCAGAGCGAACGCCAATAGAGGTAGAGGTAACTTCTACCGTGGTGCCCGTAACTCCTGATATTTCAGATGTAGGACAACTCGAAAGCACCACGATATCCAATGACCTTCAGTGGCTTGGCGAAGAACTTGGCCTTTGCGAGGGCGATCAACAGGGTGAGGACGAGAACCAATGCCAGGAGATTACTCAAGCCTATCTTGCAGGAGCCTTCCTACAGGCCTCAGACATGCGTCCACACCAGGCAGCCGCCCAACTTAGAGATCTTGCAGAGCTGCTTCACGATACTGATGGAAGTCGGATTGCGGCTCTCGACCTGGTAATAAATGAATTTGCCCAGCCTAACGTGCCGCCTTCTCCCGAACAATTTGCCTCAATCGGTCAGGCATTTACACTTCATGTCAACGACGGGACTCACTATGCAGCAGCCAGCCAATGGCTTGCCGCTCTCGGTGAATATACAATGCTTTTAATCAGTGAAATAGGATGGTCATCAGATGATTCCATAGCATTTGTAATGGGAAAATACGGTCCAGCCGTTACAGAAGACGGCGGCATAAGTGTTATCGCATTTATCCAGATGCACCTGGAAGATATCATCGGTTAGCGAAACAATCGAATACAGCGAAGAACAGCCCGACTGTGGCTCTTATCTTTGAAATGAAATGGTTAGGAGTCGGCCAGTTAAAAGGTAACCTTAGTCCTCGTCAACAGGTTTGATGTTATCAAATGAGCTTAGTATAGTCTGCTCATCCGGTTTGTTTGGTTCCACCTGGGGTTTTGTAAGCTCTGGAAATTCATCCTGGGTTTCATTAACTATTTCCAGGAAGCTCTTAATAGCCTGACCGGCTTCAGAAGTCATTATTTTATGTTCCCTATATCGTTCGTAGGAGAAATAACCCGCAATGACCGCCAGCACTATCAGGAATGGAACCGAAGCAATTGCCACTCGTTTATTCCTGTTCGACGCCTTTCTAATGTCAGACAGCATTTTTTCATACGTATCATAGCGTCCGGCAGCATCCTCGCTAAGCACCTTTTCCAAAACTTTTCGCCATCTTCTTCCAAGCTCTCTAATATTTGCCGACGAGAGTTTGTCACTTAACAGGTACTTCCTGCCAAAAAGCAATTGAAAAGCAATGTTTCCCAAAATACAAATATTTCTTTGCGCTGTCCTCAATTCATTTCGAACACCTTCGACAGGAACATTCTTATCAAGCGTAGAGGTGGCGTCCGGATCGGGACGTTCTGCATGAGCTTTGTCTTTGAGTGCTTGCGTTTCATCGGCTGTTTGTGTAATAGGAACTGTCCGGGTTGGATTTTCTGAGGACACAGCGTTTTCACCTGCATTGGTCGGCTCGCCAGCTACTGGATGAACACTGATTCTACCTGCACCAAGACCCTCCTCTATTTCTTCAATAACTGAAAAATTTATATTGCCGGTATGCAATTGTGACAGTTTAATCTGGCGCGCATTGACGCGATCTATCAATCGGCCGTTAGCAGTCAAATTCACTATTGCTTCGAGCACCTGGGAAAGTATCTGGAACACTCTTTTAGGTTTTAGCGTGACTCCGTTGTTAATAAGCTCTTCAATGTCATATTTGGTGTATTTGGTAACTACATACGGTTCATTTGGATTCTGTGAAACCTCCAAGGTTTTTGTCACATAGCGAAGGTTTAGTAACGACATATCCCGCATTCGCAGCCCACTTTGGTACAGTCTCTTCTTTGCCTCTTCGACAAAGCCGGCAGGCATATTATCGTCCAGCTGGTAAACACTCACCGTACCGTGAATGGGGTGCTCTGCTCGATATATGATTATATCGCCTATACTCCCGATTGCATTTTCTACAATATATTCACTCGGCAGTGACATTGCTTCGTCCTTTTTATCGTTCTTCCGTTGTTTGCAGTTTCATTTGCCCCTCACATGTATTTTTCACAATCTTATTCTATTTTAACTTTTTTTGGAGACAAATAACAATAAAAAAACTGTCATCTCAAACATGCTATTTGCTGGCTTGTACTCCGAGACAAATGTATAATTACTACGTCGGTGGTATTATTTTGTGTGATTTATAGACGTTCTGTAGTTGTCCATGATTGGCTTTACGCAGATGGAGTGACTATGCCGGATGTTCCCGTTACTATACCTGAAAGCTATGAGTTAGTAAGAACCATCAGCACCTCAGATATGGCCAGCGAATATATAGTGCGCCACCGGACCGAAGACATTTTTCTCAGGCTTAAAATATTCAGTTTTACTTCGGCCTCGGGTGCTACTGCCCGCCGACATTCCAGAGAGCATCTTCGCTCTGATATTACTTTTATGGAAGAGCTTGAGCAACCCGGTATTATAAGTATCTTTGATTACAGTGATACGAAAAACCAGTTCTGGATTGCAACACAACCTGCTGAAGTTGACAAGCTCTCGGAATGCTTTGATTTTCTCACATCTCAGCCTTTTCCGTTCCGAGAGAATCTGGTATATCAATTTCTTGCTATTCTCCAGCGGATTCATAACCACCGGGTGGTACATAGGAATATATCCGGCGAGGCTGTCTTTTTGACTCCAAAACATGAAATATTCATAGGGGACTTTTGCTTAGCCAGCCACTTAACCGACCGGCCGACAACCCGTATGGAAACCACCTTAGTCACAACCACCAGCTATCTGCCTCCGGAAGTCAGAGACGCAGAAACTTTTATCTGTAATGTAAATTGCGATATTTTTTCGGCAGGTTTATTGGCATTTGAAATTCTTTCTGCAACGCTATTGCCCAAAAATAGTCCCGATCAAATAAATGACATACTCAATGTTCGTCTGAATGAGCAAGCAGCTAACGGGATTATCAATAGGAGTACTGCTGATGTAATTCTCAAAGCTGCAAATCCCTCACCTGAAAAGCGTTGGTCAACTGCGGAAGATTTTATCGACGCCCTCAAAACATCCGGACAAAGTAAATATGCCCACAAAACAACGTCCGTTGACCAAATTGTAACGATGGCGATAAAAGATTCTACTGAATCCATAGAAACAGCCTCCGATATGGCTACGGCAGAGATATCTCCCCGGCCATCTCAGCCTGCCAAAAAAGCAGATGAGCCTGCCGATACAATAACACCTCTGGATGCGTCAAACGAAATATGGAACAATCATTATGAAATTCTTGGAAAAATCGGGGAAGGCGGACAGGCTGTTGTCTATAAGGCCTATGACCATCTGACCAACGAGGAAATTGCGATCAAAACAATATGGTCCCGACACCGTAAAGACCGGGCTGCTATCAACCGTCTCAAGCAGGGAGCAATGATTGCGAGAAGCCTCACCCATCGGCATATCATAAAGACCTATAGTGTTGAGCAACGAACGGACGCCGACAGTCTCGGTAGATACGTTTTCATATGTATGGAACTGGTAGGCAGCCGGCTTGACCTTGCTAATGTCATCGAGGACCGTAAAAACTCCGGAACTAAGATTCGGCTCGATGAAACCCTTCACATAATTCATCAACTTCTTGATGCACTCAGGTATGCTCATGAATATACGATTCATCGAGATATCAAACCAGCCAACATTATGCTCGTTCCACGCGATGAACAAACAGGAAATGACATATCCGATCTGACTAAGTTCGATATCAAGCTCATCGATTTCGGGATTGCTAAAGTGCTGAGCCAGAAGCACATTGATGTTACCGGCAAAGGATTCAGGTCCGCTTATTATGGAGCCCCGGAATTAGCTGATACTCGTACAGGCGTGGATGCCAGAGCTGACATTTACAGCGTCGGCGTAATTATGTACCAAATGCTGACCAGGAACATTCCGCGTAAAGGCTCGGCGCCGGCCAATAAGGTCAATAAGGATGTCCCTGCCGCGTTTGCAAAGGTTATAGACCGCTCCATAAGCACCGACAGGGAAAAACGGTTTAAAACCATCTCAGAGTTTACAAAAGAAATTGAAAGGGCCGTCAGCAAATTCAACTGGGTCCGCAAGGCCGCGAAATATGCTGCGGTTTTGCTCATCGTTGCCTGCACTGCTGCTGGGGCAAAATACTTTTTGCCCGAGGCAGAGCGTTTACCGGTCCAGCAGAGTATGGCACTTCTACAAAACAGAAGTCCTGACGCAGAGATTGCTTCATTAGCTAACGCGGGAATTGTGAGATATTCCGATATTGAAGATTACAATTCTTATGATGGCTTAAGGGCAAACGCCCTTAGCAATCTTAAGGTTCTTGAGAATGCAGGTAACGACACATTTGATAAAAAATTCTCTACATGGAGAGAGCAGGAAGAAGTATGGCAGAAGATAGAACCAGCCATTGAAAAGATTGAACGTATTGCTGAAGACCAGCAACAATACAACGCACGCCGTGAGAACTTACCTATTATCAACCATCTGAAGAAGCTTAAGCCCAGTTCCGAGATAGTCTCTGAAGTTACAGAGAAAGCTCAAACAGCAGAAACGCTCCTTGAGGCGAGACCTATTGCACAGAATACCCTTGATTTGTGTGCAGAATCATACTATTCGGCTGCGAATGTATATGTGAACATTCAGAAACTGGCAGGCGATTCTGATACACCTGAAACTGCTGAGAAGATAAATCTTGAGTTTAAGAATGTCGGAAAGTTGCGAGAGGCTTCATTGTTCTCTCGTAAGGCCATTGAGGAAGTCGAGCAGCTAAATGAGTACGGCTTTCACGAACGCAGCGCAAAGTGCTTCAACAAAGCAGACAACTATTACAATACCTTCGAACTGCAAAGAGCCACAAAATATTACGACCTTTTAAGCCAGATATGCGGAACTATGGCATATGTTCAAGACCAAATTGACTTTAGCCGTTCGAAAATAGGACTCATCAGTTCAAGGCTTATGGACCTGTGTTATGAAGACGTTGAAACATTCGAGAACTATCCTGCCTGGAAAGAAAAACTTGAGCATGTTTACAAGAATAAAGACATTGCAGCAAAATACACCCTGATTCGAGGCCTGCTGGTTAAGAGCCCCCGGGATGTTCCTTTGAGAATTTATGACCTTGTTGGTTCTGCACTTCAACAATATCGGCAAAACAACTTAGACTCAGCCGCTGCCAAGCTTATCGACGCTATTGAGCAATACAAGAGTTTTATGCATAAAAAAATTAATACGTTGATAGCTGATTGTGAAAGCCTGTCAACTTTCTCTACGGTTCAAGACGAGATGATTGATAACTGCAAAAACGCCCTTGAGAAGCTCTCAAATTCAATTATTGACTCACCATGGCCCCGGGCTGACTTTGCAGATGAGTTTAATCTCTACTTACAGCAAGTAATCCAAGAGAAAGAAGCTGTACGAAAGCAATTGACTGAAAATGCTCAGCAACTGAGGAAGAGTGTTATAGATTCCAAGAACAAAGCTCAGCAACAGAGTTTTTTCTGGGAATCTCAACACATCAACAAATACATATCAGTCGCTCAGCAATATGATAACGATGATATCGAAGCCGGTATCGCTAATTGGAAATATGTTGAGGACCTTTCTCGCCTTTCAGTAATTATAAATCAGATGAAAACAATAGATTCGCTTCTGGATAAAATGCTGATACGAAAGGACCAATTAGATCGCCTTGCCGCCGATATCGACGAAGCAATTGCTTTCTGCCAAAGATTTAAAGGTATATCGCCTGAGGAGAAAGAAAAATACGAGCAGTTGGGAGCAGACTTAAAACAGTTAAGGTCCAAACTGACGGCACCACAGGATAATATATATTATTGACCAGGCCGATGAAGCCTTTACCGCTCAATATGGAGTTATAAACAGCGCATTCGCCGAAATCCGTGCCAAGCTGCCATACCACCGCAATCGTGTTATTGAACTTATAAAGAAGACTCACTCCCTGGAAGAACAAGCTGACGATATCAGCAGTTTACAACAACACTGGGCTGGTATCTTTTCAGATTCAATTTCACTTGAATATAAGTCTGATTTTACTCAAACTCGTGATTATCTTGAGAGCGTCAAAGAGGAAGTGGATAACTGGCCTCCTGAGCGTTTCAATCAGCAGATGCGAGAAAGGTGCAACGTGCTTACCGATGCTTTACATAAACAGGGTCAGATGTTAGCTTCTATTAGCTCGGCGGTTCTGGCTGAAAAACTCAGGCTATTTAAAGAAATAGAGTCTTTTAGAATAAAAGTAAATGAAATCCTCATTGACGAGGATATTCGTATGCTTGAGGTCCTTGCTGCGACTGACGAGCGACAGAGCCTGCAGCAGTTCAGGCGAATTCCAAATCAGCTTGAGGTTTCCAAACAGAAGCTAACAAATGTTACCTTAGAAAGTGTATCGACATCGGCGGATTCCTTTCTGGAAAGTACATCCGCTGATTTTGAGATTGATGGCTGGCTGGTCGCATTCAACAAAAGATACGCTCAGCTTGAGATTAAAATTACACAGCTTCAGACTATCCAGAACACCGCATTAACATTTCAGGAAATTCGTGAATTGTTAGCAAAGCAATCGTCAGCCGAGACGGAATATTACACCGGCCTAAGGGATTATACAGTTGGTCTGATTGATTATTCCGATGTAAACAGTAAGATCGATGCTGTTGCTAATGACAGCGCATCAGTAAATATGTGCGAATTCCTCGAACAAATGGAAGATGATACTGTGCCAGGTTTGTCTGCTATTAAAACCACTGTTTCCGAAATCACAAACGAGTTGGCAGATTTAAAATCCGCGAGAATAAATACCCTCACTGAGGCCAAAGATTTCAACAACAAACGTCTTCAATTGCTCGAACGGATTGCAGTACTCCGACGAAACGTTCAGAAACTCGACAGAACAAATATCGAGAATACCTGTAAAGAGGCCATTATCAGCGCAGTAGATAATATCAACAATCTAATCGGCAGTTCCAATCAGACCGACAAGCTTATCAAACTAACGACCTCGTTGTGGACATTTTATCCTGAACATAGAAATTGGGAGCAATGGCTCGCTTTCCTGCAACTCCATCATATTACTGTCTCTGATGAAGATATATCGTTAACTTCATTCAGCTTTTTAAGACCTGTAAATGAAAATGGTGATTATCTTAAACTACCTGAAATTGCAGCAGAACCCTTAAAAATCTTCAACTTCGACGCAACCAACGCTGCCAATTTCGGTTGGCCTTATCGCGTCAGCCATCAAAAAGACCCCAGAGTTATATTTGCCTTTGTTCCCGGTGCGGCCTCAGCGGACAGTGGGCTTTTTTATATGTCAATACGTGAAATAACCAACGCCCAATACATATTGTTCATGGAGAAAACCGGGGCAAAATCGCCGACCAATATGGCCGGATGGACATACTTCACTGATAAAAGCAAAAAAAATGTCTTGATTCTCCAAACGCAGGGACAGTACCCACCCAGTAGAATAACGTGGGACAAGACCACAAGCACTTTTGTACTGGATAAAAACTTTGAAAATGCCCCTGTAACATGGGTCACATCAAACGGTGCCGGGGCTTGCGCCAAATGGTTTGACGCACAACTGCCGACAATTGCTCAGCACTCCTATGCTGCTCGCAGCGGTACTAACACCAAGTATCCCTGGGGAGATGAATTGTCAGATGCTGTATCTTATGCACATATCAGATCAATTGCCTGGCAAAATGCAGCACGAGACTATAACTCAAAGCGGGATGATCCTGTCAAAATAGCCTATCCGCCTGTGGGGGCAGTAAAAGATTTTGTAAGAGGAGAGGCGCTTGAGCCGGCCGGAATTGCTCATGCGGAAAATAATGATCACCCTGTTTGGCCGTATTTTACGAAGAACAATAAATCCAACATCTGGGGTTTATATGATATGCTCGGAAATGCCTGGGAATGGTGCATTGACAAACAAAATAATTCTGAAGCAGTGATTTGCGGGGGCTCATGCCTCTGTCCACCAGAATACATCAGTCCGGATTCAAAGTATGAATTCAAGGCCCAGGCCTGTGATGTCGGATTCCGCATAGTTATCACTTTAGAATGAGTGCTAAATAGTCTGCATCATAATAAATTATAATACCTGATGTTTTACTTCTTTATAATATTTAGGGAACCTCGAAAATTCATTTTTATTACGAACGGCAGCAATGTCCGCCAGCGGCGTTGTCAGGCCAAACAGCGTCCTCGACAGATCTTTGTCTATGCCTGCGGCGGTTTTCCATCGAAGTCAATAGCGGTAGTGGAGAGGCCATTTAAGTGACGAACGCGTCTTTAGAGGGCTGATTAAAGCCTCGTATTAATACATTTCAGAACTTTTTAAAAAAGCTGTAATATTTTATAGTCGGGGAAAGTCTAATATTAGGGAAGGCCGCTTTAATATTTCATATTCCACGGAGGAGTGTTGCAGAGTATAGATAAGTGATTAGCGTTCTGTATTTAATGACTCGGATATTTGAAAGGGAAGAGTGATGAAAAATAGTTACAGAGTAATGTTGATTGTTCTGGCAGTGCTTGGGCTTGTCTATGCAAGCACAGGACCAGATAAGAAGACCGAGGAGGAAAAGTACAAACCGACTGAAAAATGCTTAAAGAGTAGCACAGAACCAGAGGAAAAGGCCAAGGAGCCACAGTACAATCCGGTTAACCTCTGCACGTTTCCCGTGTCTTTGGAAGTGGGTCATTTCGTACAAATCAAGGAGTGTAACAAGCGCAATATTAAACTTATACAGGTATCTTGTGAAAGTATCGGCAGAGACGGGAATGACTTCCCGTGCTACAAAGGCAACGATGTTATTGAGGTAAGAGCCAACTTTCCGGCGATATTCAATGCCTCGTTAAGTAATAGTGACGGCGATGAGGATATGCTGAAAAACGTTAATCTTTACTGGGAGAATGGTGTTAATACAATCCAAGGCGGCATTGGCTGGGAAAAATTGAGACTTTGTCTTGAGGCCTGGGATGTTAAAATATATAAGTCTACTGTTGTTGGTACAATTGAAGTTGGTGAGATTACGATAGAAGTAAGACCCTCCGATGACACACAATTATAAGAATAAGCTACTGTTTTTTTCGTTTTTGATTTGAGGATGGGGCAGCAGGACTTTTACATCTTCCCTTTTCTCTTTCTTTTCCTTAGGCCCAATTTGACTATTCTTAATCTTGTTGCCAGTACTGTTCTTCCAATCTGGTCTGCTATTTGTTGTGCCGTTCTACTTGGATAAAGCTTCCTTATCAGGTTAAGCTCTTTCTTCGACCAGATATGCTTTGGTTCGCTAATTCCCAATTTGTGTGCTCTGCCCGTTACCGCCGAGATAGTCCGTCCAAGTTGGTTCGCTATTTCCCCCATGCTATTATCCGGATACATTTTCCTAAGCAGGGCTTCCTCTTGTTTTGACCAGGCGGTAGCTGTTCCCACTTTTTTGAGGCCGAGGAGATATGCTATTTGTTTGGTTGTCTCCAAAGGCCGCCCAAGTTTATCAGCTATGCTTTGCGTGTTCTCAGTCGGGTAAAGTTTCTTGAGCAGTTTGACTTCATTGGCTGACCAGAGACACCGCGGCCTTGTATTAATCCCCATGTTGTATGCTTTTTGTCTCACCGTTGCCAGAGACCGCCCAGTTTGCTCAGCTATTTCCTTTGCTCTACCACGAGGGAAAAGTTTCTTTAGCAGCTTAACTTCATCTTTAGACCATGCAACCCAACCGTTTTTCTTGCTCTTCGTCATTATTCCTTAGTTCCTTACTCTTGTTCTTGCTTCGATACATTGCCTGTATTTTCACCACTTCATTCTAACAATCACCTTATAAAATTCAATCGTAACTTTTGACCATTCTCAACAATCATCTTCAAATCCGTGCCATTTTCAGGAGCAGAAAACAAGCCAGAAACAAGATTTTGTTTTTCGGATTTACTGTCCGGCCTGTCTGTTTCGGTAAGCGGCTTGTGTAATTAAGGTATATACAAATGTTGATCCTGTTTTGCACAGTGCATTAGATCAAATACCATTTGGTGACTCGCTATACGATAATCTATCCCCCCCTAAAACACTTCTCAGAGTTGTCCTGCAGAAAATCCTGAGCTTGGTTTAACATAAGACACTTTCAACGTGAAGTATATACGTTGCTGAATCTTAGCGACGAAATTCTCGTTATCGAGAATTTTTAATCAGTTATTTCTCGCATACGAGAAAGGTTTACGTGTTGGTACACCTGGGTCCAGAAATATTCTATTTATTTCAACGCCATAATGCATTTCCAAAAAAGGAGTTACGCTCACACAGCCTCTTGAGAGAGCACCATTTCTCAACATCAGGAATGCCGATTGCACTCTTGAGATAATCATCTGTATTTGTATTGGGCTATTGTTCTAAATACGTGGAGGCCTTTTAGTGGACCTGGCGCTTTCCATTTTGTCGAACAGGGTACGCTGGCTTATTAACCTCAGGTGGGTTTTCTGCTTTGGTACTATAGGGGTCGTCTGGCTGACATCTTCGGTACTTGGGGTTGTTACACATCCGGGACCACTTTACGTCGTTGCCGGGATTACCTTGTTGTACAATACTTTTTTTGTACTTTATGAACAGTTCAGAGCGTGCGGCCGCTTAAATCTGAATAAGCATATCATGGCGCAGATGATCCTGGATCAGATCAGTCTGTCCCTGCTATTGTATTTCTCAGGTGTGCCATATAATCCGTTTTTTTTCTATTTTGTATTTCACATTGCCATTGCGGCGTCGCTCCTGATTGGATTGGCACCCTACATGCTGGCTTTGCTCGCCTCGTGTCTTTCAGGCGTGGTGATGATGCTGGGATATCTGGGGTATGCGCCGAGATCGGCTTTCAGTTTGGACCCTGGATCCTATCACGCTAATGTGCTTGGAAATGGACCCCATGGGGTCTATCTGACAGGATTCTTCATCGCACTGACGACCACACTGTGGATCACGGTGTATTTCACCTCCTCTGTGCACAATTATTTGACTCGGGTCCATGGTGTTATCCGACAAAAGGAAAAAATGCTTGGCATTAGCCAGTTGGTAGCCGGTATTGCACATCAGATTTCCAATCCTCTGGATGGCATTGAAAACTGTCTTCAAACTATTGGTCGCAGTGTGAAGGATGATGCACATCTGAGTCAATATGTTCAACTCATGACCGAGGCACTGGAGAGAATCGAACGAACCACCAAGAGTGTCCAAGCCTTTGCCGGACCTCACGGGCTCACACAGCAAGATACAAATGCAAATGAGGCCATTGAGGCTGTGGTTCAACTCTTAGACATGAGTATTTCACAGAAAATACAGTTAGTCACCAATTTGGGCAAAGTGCCTCTGGTACGAGGAGACCCACATATACTGCAGGAAGTCATCTTTAATCTCTGCACCAATGCATTGTTGGCCATGCCGGATGGTGGTGAGTTGTGCTTACGTAGCTTTGTACTGGAGGCGGACACCTTTAACCAGTTCGAACGAGTTGCAATTGAAGTGGCTGATACCGGCTGTGGTATTCCGGAGAGTAACATAGACAAGATTTTCGAACCGTTTTTCACAACCAGAAAGGATTCCGGAGGGACCGGTCTGGGATTGGCTCTGTGTCGAATGTTAATCTCGGAGATGGATGGCCAAATTGAAGTCAGCAGCGTGCCGAAACAGGAGACAATATTTCGGCTCATTCTAAATACCGCAGGGCATGATTTCAGTGATAAAGAGGAATAAAAATGAAAATTCTGGTTGTTGATGATGAGGAGATTAAACGCGTTTCACTGGTGGATGATCTGGTGAGTGCCGGTTTTGAAACGTCCTCTGCTTCACATGGCAAAGAGGCGATTGGCCTTTTGGATCAAGAATCGTTTGATGTCGTAGTCACCGACCTACGTATGTCAAACATCGATGGCATGGAACTACTAAAACACATCAAAGGCAACGGATATGCCCCGACAGAAGTGATTATGATGACGGCTTACGGCAGCATTCCTCTGGCTGTTGAAGCCATGAAGCTTGGTGCTTATAATTTCATTACCAAACCTTTTCGCAATGAAGAACTGACCCTCCTGCTGGAGAGAATCAGAGAGAAAAAGCAGAGACCACCTGAAGTTTTAAAAGTGAAGGAAACTACCGATCAGTCCAGGCTTGAACGGACCATTATCGGTAATTCCTCTGCCATGTGCGAGGTCAGACGGCTGGTTCAGCTTTACGCGAGAAATGATGCCACCGTTCTTCTAACCGGCGAGACCGGGACCGGCAAGGATTTAGTTGCCAAGACCATTCATGATCTCTCAGACAGACGCTCGGCAGCCTTTGTTAAAGTCAACTGCGCGACCTTTCCCGATCATCTCATAGAGAGCGCCCTTTTCGGTCACGCCAAAGGTTCCTTTACCGGGGCAGATCATCAAAGAGAAGGTAAATTCGATTTGGCAGAGGGCGGGACCATCTATCTGGACGATGTGGATGATATCCCTTTGGATCATCAGATTAAACTGTTGAGAGTCATTGAAGAAAAGGTCATTGAACGGGTGGGTACTGCTGTGCCGATTCATGTAAACGTCAGGATCATTGCAGCGACCAAGAAACAGCTTCCGATTGAGATGCAGAATGGGAGATTTCGAAGTGATTTGTACTATCGACTCAATGTCTTGCGAATCAATCTTCCACCTCTTCATGCTCGCCTTGTTGATTTACCCCTCCTTGTGGAACATCTGTTAAAGCGCACCGCACACGGTCAACCCTACAGTCTTGATAAAGAGGCTGTTCAATGCCTGCTGAATCATACATGGCCGGGGAACGTGCGTGAACTGGCACACACTCTTGAAAGAGCCTTTCTACTTGGAAATGGACATATTACCCGTGATCTACTAACGCCTGAGATGGAGTCGACTCATAAAGATCTTGCAGCCAGCGGTCGATTTAACATCGCAGTGCATCAAACTGAGCAAGAGCTTCTGCGCCAGGCATTAAAAGAGGCTAATGGTAACAAAAGCGCTGCTGCCAGGGCCCTTGGTATGAGGTTATCCACCTTCAGAGACAAGCTTAAAAAATACAACCTTTAGTCTCAGGCACTATAGTAAAATCCTGCCGGTGTCGGCCTCCATCGATTCCCAGGGGACCTGCTTCGGTTGGCCTTGGGCCAATGCGACAGTTTTATTAGAGTTCCTTAGAACCTCTTCATCGTAGTAGCGGAAACCCGACACATTGGCGGATTACCGCAAGTTTATTCAGCCCCTTTTGCAGGAAGACAGAGGGAGTGCCACGATGTACTTTCAGGAATTACAACATCTTACATCGTGTTATGCCTGACTATTATAAAGTTTTTTATGGTGGCATATCGTTTGCAATAGTGACGTATAAGTGGTTTATCGTCATTTTAAATTCTGTTCAAGGCCATAGGCCCTGATAATTACAATATAAGGTAAGGTACAAGTGAAACGGCGCCAGTTTTTCCCGTTGAGCTTCTTCGCCGATTAGCCTTGTTTATAACCTTATGTGCTTATCATGGCATCCACATTGGATTGGAAGGAGGTGGTGCCCCCGAGATAATGCTGACAAGATTCGGCTTAGCATGTTGATAATTCTCATGTAACAGCCAACACACCCTGAGATTTGTATACAAATTTATAGTAAAGAAAACAATGTAAAGGAGAATGTTATGCAAACACGAACAAGGTTTATGGCTTTAGTGTTCACCCTTGTAGTCCTGTTGGTGGGTACTTCGAGCGTGTTCGCTCAAGTGCAATTAGTCGATGTCCAACCTGAGTCTTGTGTGATTTGTCATAGTGAAGCTGGTGCCGCTCATCAGGCATCCTATGACGAATTGTATCAGGATGGCGTCATTTCTATCACAGATTTGGCTTACAAATATTCAGCTCCAGATACACACGTCGTAACTTTCAAAATGACCAAGGACGGCGCACCTCTTAATGCCAAAGACGTAGAATCAGTGGGTATTTACTTTGTACCGTACACAGGTACAAGTTTCGAGTCCACTGGAAGGCAGACTCTAAAAGGGACCTTAACCTATGACGGCGCTGGCGTATCCACGAGTACCATAACGAGTTCAGACGCTGCGTACGCGAGTAATTTAGGCAATGTGGATGGCCTCATCGTAGTGTACGGCAGGGATGAAACGGTCGGTAGACTACCTGCTCGCATCTATCAAAACAAGTACCCGTTTGCGGCTTTACTTAAAACGGGAGCCGGCGTTGATTATGTTTCTGCCGCCAATAACGATGGTTGCGAAAAATGCCACACGGTGCCCTACCTTAAGCACAGTTACATCTATGGCCAGGTTGATGGTGATCCTACAACAGATATGTACACCTGTAAAACCTGCCACCTGGATAACGGTGAAGGTGGCCATTTCGAATGGCAGCTTTTGGTCGATGATCCGGTGCTGGCTGCTGCGTATCTCGCAGGCGAAGCTGAGTTGACGCCTGAGCAGGTAGCCCAATACGCATATACAACGTCGCTGATGAATGACGTTCATATGTCGCATGCCATGGAGTTCCCCTATCCTCAGTCTATGGCAAACTGCGTAACCTGCCACGAAGGCAAACTTGATCTCATATTGGCAGATGATAAGTTTAGAGTGGAGACCTGTAAGAGCTGTCACCCAGTGACCGGTTCCGAGGAACATGGGACTGCCGAGCTCGCACTCGCAACCATACTGCCCCCAGCGATTCATGGCGCAATGGATTTGGGTACAACGGATTGTGCAAGCTGCCATAGTGAAGGAGGCTTTGCTTCATTATTCAGTGATATTCACACCGGTTATGACACGATGATCTATGCCGCTGCTGACCTGAAGTATTCTGACGCCATTGTCGTCACAATTGATGATGCATCTGTGGCCGACAACAAAATTACCATCCGATTCAGCGCGGTTGAGGTCACAGACCTCGCAGGGATCGATGTGGCGGACATTGTGCCCACCGTGATGGTCGGAATGTATGGCTGGGACACGAAGGACTACATCATTGGTCCACATGAAAGACTTGTTGACGATAATGGTGATGGCACAATCGACCGCAACGATCAGAGGACCCTGGAGTATGCTGTAGGTTCTGAGCATCCGCGTTTTACCACAGTATCGGCAGGAGGTGGCAGTTGGGAAGTTGTTGCAGACCTGTCGGCGTGGGCTGATCTGATCGCTGACAACACCGTGAAGAGAGTGGAAGTCGGTGTTATTCCAACTCTGAAGGATGCTAGTGGTGCAACGCTTGCACTCGATGCTCCTTCGAGGACCTTTGACCTTGCTGCCAATGCATTTGCCGATGATTTCTACAGCCCCATCGTAAAGGTTACGGATGGCTGCGAGAATTGTCATGGTGCGCTGGCGACAAACTACCATTCGCCGGATAGAGGCGGGAATATCGTTGTCTGCAGGATGTGTCACATTACGAAGAGTGGTGGTTCTCATCTGGAAATGCAGTCGAGGTCGATCGACTCCTATGTCCACGCGATACATTCGGGCCAGGCATTTGATATTGGCGATGTTAATTTTGCCGATCCGGTGGCAGCCATGCACTATGATCATCACATTGAGTTCCCGTATCCCACACATGGAATACAAAACTGCGAGTCCTGCCACATTGAAGGTACAAATGAGGTGCCGGACCAGTCCAAGTCGCTACCCGGTATGTTGTCAGCGTCTGATTCCCCACTTGAAGGCTGGGACAGAAACATTGGTGATGTGCCGGCTTATATCACCGGGCCTGGTTCAAGAGCCTGTGGTGCATGTCACAGAGCTGAAATGATCAACGATGATGAAGCTGGTGAACTTATATCCTTTAACCAGCATACTAAACAGGGTGGTTATCTTATCGAGGGTGGGGACGACTCCACCTCCATTCTCGGTGAAGTAATCGACTATATCATGGCACTCTTCAATTAAGTGATGAATGTCAGTGGGCGTCGCTCAGTCGTCGCGCTAAAGTAAGCTGCTTAGCATGTAGCATTGTTGAAAATAGATAAGTAATAAAACTGGGACTGCCACAAAGGCGGTCCCAGTTTACTTTGGCTGTCGCCAGTGCCCCAATCGTTTATGACGAGTAATACGATTCTCACGCGGTATGCACCATGTGTGATAGGCTGAACAGGAACTGCTCAGGCGTATACTGCCACACGTCTCATCTGTAACGGCAAACCTGCCTATTTTAACATGTGAGCGAGAATTTCTTAGAATACGTATAAGTATAGTCTTTCATTATAGCAGCGGGTTCCCGACACTTTAACGGTTTTCCGCAAGTCAGTTCTGTACTTTTTGCAGGAAGACAGGGTTTGAGTGACACGATATATTTTTATTAAAAATAACACCTTACATCGTTTTATGCCTGCTATATATAGAGTTCTTTTTATGGTGGTATGTCTTTTGCAATGCCAATGGCAGCAGTGGCTGCGGTTATTGATCTGCGGCCAGGATGCAGTTGTGAAATAGCAACGGCGGACGTATTTTGCGGGCGTTATCGCCGGCGTCGCAGCATTGTCTATCTAAGGACTCGATTGACCTTAAATGCAAGCAGGAACCCTAAGATTAAGAATTGACACAGCACTAACCCTACGAAACATGGAAGTGTACTTAAATGTTAATTGAACGTTTTTTGCGATACTGTGCAACACGGACAACACAGCACTATCTGGACTTTAAACAGGGACTATCGTGTACGCCGCTGTTACCAGAGAAATCAAAAAAATACCTTCTTTACATTCACATTCCCTTTTGTGAACAGCTCTGTCCGTATTGTTCTTTTGTACGCATACAATTTGAGCCTGTGCTGGCGGCCCGGTATTTTGAGGTTTTGAAAAAGGAAATAAAAACCTACTTTTCGCTTGGGTATCAGTTTGACTCCATCTATGTGGGCGGGGGCACGCCCACTATATGGCCTGAAAAATTAGTGGAGATCCTATCACTGGCCAAGTCACTTTGGCCAATTCGTCAGATTTCCACGGAAGCCAATCCCGACCATCTGGTTCCGGATATCCTACAAAAACTTAAGGATGTTGGTGTTAATCGTCTTTCTGTGGGGGTTCAGTCGTTTAGCGATAATATTCTGACCAGTGTTAACCGATCTAAACAATGCGGCTCAAGTGAGGACATCAAGCAACGATTGGCCTCGATCAAGGGGATGTTTGATACGCTGAATGTCGATATGATCTTTAATTTCCCGAACCAGACCATGGAGATGTTGGCCGAGGATGTCAAGACCCTCAAAGCGTTAAATGTTGATCAAGTTACCTATTATCCTCTGATGACCTCCAATTGTAAACAGAAGGAGATCGAGGAAGAATGCGGGAAAGGGCATAGCCTGTATGAGAGACAGGCGTACGATTATATCGTAGATCAACTGACCGGCCAGTATCGGTGCGAATCGGTGTGGTGTTTCTCCAAACAGGCAGGATCGATTGATGAATACATAGTGAGTCACGATGAGTACATTGGAGTGGGCCCTGGATCATGGGGTTATATCAATGGGGCCATGTACCATAATACTTTTTCCGTTCAAGACTATATTCAGAGAGTTGAGTCCGCTCAATCCCCAATTACAGCATGTCGAGATTTCTCTAAACGTCACCGCATGCGTTATATGTTCATGCTCGCATTGATTGCCGGCTCGCTGAGTCTGTCTGACATAAAAAACAAGGTGGGTAATCATTTCTGGCTGTTTCTTGGGGGTGAGCTGCTGTTTCTGTTATTGATGGGAGCACTTGTTGTACGCGATGGCAAACTTGTGTTAACACGCAGGGGACGATATTATTGGGTGATTCTCATGGGAACCCTGTTTTCAGTGGTGGGTGATTATCGTGACATGTGTGCATCATCAGACGATTCTATCCTCCTGTTCCAGAAATATGTTCCATTGAGCAGACCCCGGCAAATCTGTAACATTAGAGTGTCTTCATTATGATAACGGGTTCCCGACAAATTAGCGGTTTTCCGCAAGTCAATTGTGCACCTTTATCCAGGGAAATCAGGCATGAGTAACAGTAGGTATTTACATTAAAAATAACAACTTACATCGTGTTATGCCTGCCAGGTATAGAATTCTTTGTATGGTGGTATGCCTTTTGCAATACTGAAGTTCAAGTATCTTATCGTCTTTATAAATGTTGTTCAAGACCATAGTCATTACAGAAAGGCAAGGTGCAAGTGAAACGGCGACGACTATCAGTTTTTCCTGCTGAGGCTCTTCACCGATTAGGCTTGTTGATTGCCTTTGTGCTGATCGTAGCATCCAGGGAGTTCAATTCAACCCATCCGTTTCTGACAGCCGGGCTTGTATTTATTTTCTCTTTGGGTTATCTCTTTGCTTCAGTGATCACTCGACGTGCAGGTCTCCTTTACGGTGCAATGCTGTTCAAAGCGGTCTCGTTCTTCCTGATATGTTATGGTCTGGGAGCACCTGTCAAAACGTTTCCACTTTTTTCAGTGGCTTTAGTTGTCTTTTTGCTGATTGTCGGCCAGCGTTTGAACAGATTGCCCGACCCACTTAAGTCATTTCCGCTAACAGTATTCCGGGTAATGAACATGACTGTGGTTGTGTTTTCTTTCTGGGCCCTTGCACAGGTAAGTAACCTTATGAGCCAGGAAGGGCTTATAAGGCACGTAGCCGCGTTCACCTTTTTAGGCTATGCAGGCGTTTATCTGGCGCACCGAATGATGGGTCACAGGTCCATGTACACTTATATATTTTCTCTGTTCCTGATGCTTGGCGGCATGTTTTTAGCGGGAGGGCTGTGGTCTATTGATTTTTGCTGGTTACCAGCTATGGCGTCGGCGGGAGTGATCCTGCTGGTGGGAACGGGTCTTCATCGCGAAAAGGGATATAACTGGTCACGACATTTCTATTTCTGTTCGGCGCCGATCATGCTGGTATCGCTTATATTTTCAGTCTGGCAGTGGCCTTTCCTGATTTTGAACCTGTCGCTGGCATCACTGCTGTTGTGGATAGCATACGAGCGTCTGGCTAAGGCGGTTGAAGGCACTATGGGTGCGGTAATGGCTGAGCGCGTCGTGGCAAAGTGTTTCTTCTTTAGTGCCGTGGGGCTGACCGTGCCGGTCGTGCCGATGGTATTTGTTCAACCAGGCAACTTATATGTTGCTCTGGCTGGTATCATGTGCGGGCTCACATTTTCTTTGATTGCCTGGCAACGGCGCGGCCAAGCTGATAAGGGTGGTAGCTATGTGCTTGCTGCAGTCATGTTTGCCTCGGCGGGTGTGCTTGGCCTTGGCAGACAGCTACCTGGCATCTCCGGGTCAATATGGGCTCTGGCTGTCTCACAAGTGATCTTGGCCTGTCTGGGGCTTTTGTGTGTGTTTTTCGAGAAGGCAGGAGATCTGATCACTCGCAGGCGAATAGCGGTGGCAGCGATTTTTCCTGTTTTCTTTGCCTGGTTCTTCCTGGTGTTGCATGATCAATTTGAGATGGCCTTAGTTGCTGCTTTGATAGCGACGGCCGTTGTAGTTTACCTGGGTGTGCGTCTGAAGGAAAGATCGTACTACTATGCCATTGGCCCTTCAATCACAGGGATTTTCATCCCCGCAATGTTGTTGCTTAAGGATAGCAAGATTGCCTGGGTAGCTTGTGCAGCGGCCGCGATATCAGCCGGCGTATTGTTTGTCTGGGCAGACGCACGCGGCAAACGGATAATGCGAGGCGCCGCAAACCTTGGATGGCTAATCCTGTCTATAGCGGCTATTTTGATTGCCTGGCCCGGCGGAGCATTTCGCTTGCTTTGCTGTGTTACGGCTGTTGGGGTAACTGCCGTGTTAATCGCCTGGCGGCCGAACCGTGGGGAACGCGATGTATTAGAGTTGTTCTTACAGGGATTTGCACTGCTGGCGACCACTGCCGCGCTAGTGATGGCGGCATTGGTGTCTGTCATCGGCTTAAGTGTGGTTGTTGTGGGAGCATGCCTGTTGATTCTCGCGGTAGCGTACTGTGTGGTGTGGGCGGCACAGCGGGGAAGCAGTGTTGCGCACCTGGCTAACTGGCTGTTTGCGCTGGGGGCATTGCTCGTGATCTTTGGCGTATACCCTAGTGTTGAGGCTCGTCTGGGCGCCGGAGCGGTGGTGGTGCTGATATTGTTCCTGGTGGCTGTCATTGGGCGTAACCGATCCAGCTCCATGGCTAACAGTGCGGTTATGGTCGGTCACGTGACCAGTATAGCGCTGGCATCTGTAGCACTGATTCAAGCATGGCCCTTGGGCGCATCGCGTCTATATATGGCGGCGGCTCCGCTGGTGCTGTTCTATGCGTTCATGCCCAGATTGCGGACGAACAAGGGTTTACGACTGGGTACGGCGTTGTGGATTAGTTTTGCGGTTTTATTCGGCATAACGGCTCAGATCAACACGCCCTATGAGCAGCAGATACATCTGATGGTGCTGCTTTCGCTAGTGTGGTTGGTGTTGGGATACATTTTGGATCGCACCAAGGCGAAAGTCTGGTCCATGCCATTTTATATTACTGCAGCAGTGGTAGCGAGCTTCTGTTGCATTGTCAGGATTCTGGGTCCGGTTACAGATACGTCGTGGCAGGTGTTCCTGATTAGTGGTGTTGCATTTGTTTGTCTGTTCCTGATCCTGCGCGAGGATATGTTTGCGTATTTGCTTAGCGTGGCTTTGGCGCTGATGGCCTATGATTGGCTCAGGGGGACAAGCAGTATCTTTACGGTTGACATATTCTTCTGTCTGGCGATTGCCGGGGCAGTGTTGGCGATGACATTCTTGTTGCCACATATGGTGAAGTGGCTTACCCGGTTGGGGTCCGTGCCAATGTTTTCGCTTTTCACGGGGTTCGGGGCAGGACTATTCTTTCTGGTAGTTGCTGCTATCGGCGGGGTGGTACTTGGCGTCTATGGGATCAAGATCACGGGGCATCCGAAATTCTGCGTCTCCTGTCACAATATGGAAGAGTACTATACGTCGTGGGGACATTCATCGCACAAGGACGTAGCGTGTATCGAATGCCATGCAAAGCCGGGTATGGCCGGGACTGTTGCAGCCAAGGCGCAGGGGATGGTGCAGTTAGTTCAATATATCGCGGGCTCCTACGGTACCAAGCCTCACGGTGATATCAGCAGCGCATCCTGCCAGCAGGCGGACTGTCACGAAGAGATCGCCAACGACAGTAAGCCTCTCATGCTCTATGACAGGATCAAGTTCCGCCACGATAAACATCTGAGCGAACATCCGAATGGAAAGTCGTTGAACTGTGTGAGTTGTCATGGACAGACCGTTCAGGGCCAGCATATCAGCGTTAGCAAGACCACGTGTCTGACTTGCCACTTCTACGGCCGGGGTGAGAAACAAGTCGCCGCAGGTGAATGTGAGACATGCCATGTAATCCCGGAAGAGCCGGTGACATTTGTGGACGAACCTTTCAGTCACAAGGACTTCATAACCGACAAAAAAGATGCCACATGCGTTCATTGCCACAGCCAAGTGACACAGGGCAGCGGGACCGTCTCGCGTGCACGGTGCATGGCCTGTCATTTGGAGGAATACGGTACGGTCGAAGACCAAGAGGAATTCCATCTGATTCATGTGTCCGAGGGGCATTTTGACTGTTTGAATTGTCACGAAGAGATCAAGCATGGCGTTCGTCCGATGGCGGAGCAGTTGTTGACATCCAGCACTTGCACGACCTGTCACGGTGCCAAGCGGCACTCTATTCAAGAAGCCATCTATGCCGGCACCGCTCTGGCGGACCTGGACACGATGCCGGATACGATGTATGAGGCGGGTGTGGCGTGCGACGGATGCCACGATGACGCGCAGATCGTCAAGATGGGCAACATAACACTCACGAGCAGAATATCCGGCGCCAAGCAATGCGTTGATTGCCACGGTGATGAAGACTACACAGAGCAGCTCACCGAGTGGCAGGAAACCACCAAAGAGATGATTAACGAACTCCGTCCCGCGTTAGAGAAATTAGAGAAGGCGCTCCAGTCTTCTCAGGCATCGGCCGAACAGTTGGCAGAAGCCAGGAAGCTTTCGGCCTCTGCTCGGATGAAACTCGAATTCGTACTGAAGGACGGCAGCCACGGAGCACATAACATTGGCTATGTCATAGAAATTCTTGATAAGGTGGCCGAAGAGACTGAGATGGGCCAGTCTTTGATTGAATAACTCTAACTGACCGACTCGATCAGATATGTCAGTTGGAAGGCATGATGTATTAAAGATAGGAAAGATCGTATGAAGACGGACTTAACTGACAAGGCTTTGCACTCGGAGTTTCGCCGCAAGGTGGAGGAGTTGAGCGGGCAGAACCTTAGCGTCTGCTATCAGTGCGGTAAGTGCTCTGGCGGCTGCCCGGTGCAGCCGGATGTCGAGGTGTCTCCGAATCGTCTGATACGCATGGTGCAACTCGGCCTGGAAGACGAAGCGCTGAACAGTGATAGTATCTGGCATTGCGCGGGGTGCGGCACCTGCAACGGCCGTTGTCCAATGGGGCTTGATATTGTCAGCATCAAGGATGCCCTGCGGAAATTGACGAAGAAGATACACTATAAACGCGGCTCTCTGGAAGCCTGGACTTTCTATGAGTCGTTCCTGGATTGCGTGCGTAATTTCGGTCGTCTCAGCGAGATCGGATTGATGGGTG
>JACNGQ010000367.1:0-1592 GCA_014384025.1 Planctomycetota bacterium
TTTGTGACAACCCATTAGTTCGTTTCATTAGATGCATAAGAGTAATGAAAGGTCTTATATTAAAACCTATATAACGAGAAAATTGAGACGACATGGGATTAGGAAATTGTAATTTCAAGAGACTTTTGAAGATAATGTAGCTTATATCAGAATCCGGGGCCAACAACAAATTACCCAAGTTTGTGATTTTGACTGCTCCTAAACTTTCCTTAGCAACAGAGAATCCCAACTTGTTTAATGGATTTACAGATTGTCTGCCTCGCATAGCAGGATCAACGTAACCTTGATGTATAAAAACGTCTCTGGCTATATCATAAGAGATTTCACGAGTTACATCTGCGAACAAATCTCGGTGCTCCTGGGGGATATTTGTTGGTTTATAAAGCCTTTCCTTAATTAGAAGAATCTGATACTTTTTTTGTTCCTCTATACTGAAATTAGTTCCCTCTAATCGCGTTAATACCCTAAGAAAATCCGCTAGTCGTGCAGGATTCCTTACGGTTGTAGATATTGACCATAGTTTCGACATTTTGTAATCCCATTTGAAAATTGGATTTAAACAGATTTAGGTTAACAATACTATCAAGAGTTTAAAAAGGCAATTATATTGTTAAATGGTTTTATAAGAAAATAACATATCAAAATAGTAAAGTTATAATATAATGGGGAACGTTACTTTCATCAGCAGTTAGCTTATATAATAAAACACATGAACAAGAAAGCCCTTTACAAAAACAAAAAGACGGGTGATTTGTTTGCTATTGAAACAGATGAGGGGGGGCTTTTCGATTGACTATTTTCTATTGAATATTGACTATTTGGGAATCACAGCGGTCTATCTTTGATGAGCTGAACCCTAATAAAGATTCTTCGTAAGAATAAATTGCGGAAAAAATCAACGCTCCCGGCCGGGATTATATTCCAGATAGGGTATTTGCCTTACTGAAAAGAATGCTCAGATCATCCACCATTGTCCGGGGCTGACGGATTTGAGCCTGAATTCTCTTTGGTCTTTCGGCAGTGAATCCAACAGCTCGGCGGCCTTTTTACCGATAGCCTCGGCGGCCAAATCAACGTTCCTTTCGCCTACTTCGGGTGATGCGTGCTTTCGGGGATCCAGTCCGCCAATACCGTCGGGAGCTTTCATCTTAGGGGCAAGAGGGCCGCTCCCCAACTCGGACAGGTCCACAAGCCCGGGATAAAAGAACATCATATCCGATGTCTCCCATTTGGCGGCATGGTCGGTATTCGATTCCGGCCCCCGGCTAAGCGTAATCTCCCAAAGCCCGATTCCGGCAACGCTGCCGTCCGCAACCACCGGCTCAAGCGCTTTATTAATCATGTCAATTTGCTGCTGAACATTATGGCCCGATACTCCTATAATTACACGAAAGCCTGAAAACATCGACAGTTCTGTTTCTCATTCTTGCAGCCTCCTTTACAAACACCAAACAATATTTATATTTTATTCCCGATTTTTTTCACTATCCAAAGCCGGATTGCGCAACTGCAAAAGCTGCCTTCTCGGCTCTAAACGTACGTATATCGACATCAATATGCCAAATTATTGCGGCCCAGGCAAGAAAATAGGG
>JACNGQ010000367.1:1852-5629 GCA_014384025.1 Planctomycetota bacterium
GCTCTACTCTACCCTCTCCTCTAACAAGCCCCTGCTTTGTTTAATCCTCTCCTCTAACAAGCCCCTGCTTTGTTTAATCCTCTCCTCTGCAAAGCAGGGGTCTTTCGTTACAACATGATTTACCCGCTTTCGGCAAGATTAGATTTCATAAAAAACCCAGCCGGCTCCTTCCGCCGAGCCGGCCGGTGTTTATTAACATGAAAAGTGTGTTTCCCGTACTAAATATTGCTTCATGAAATTATCGATAATATCATCTTTGGTAATGTCGGACATATCGGCTTGTTTGCCATCCTTCATTATCATATCTTCACCTTGTTCCTCACGGCCGCTTTGATATCTTGCCTGATAACTGGTATGCACTGTGGTCTTAACAGCTCCGGTATATACGTTGATAACATATCGGAATTCTACTCTGTTTTGAAAGCGGACCTCCATCTCTCTGGAAAGTTTACTTCCTCCGAAAGTACAGGCTTTTCTTTCATATTTATAGAGTTCCGCGGCCAAATCCCGTAAAGCCGGATCAACTACGGCACACAGAAATTCATCAGCTTTTTTTTGAAGTTTTTTTGTGGCAGCATCGGGCTTTATCTTTTGATTTTGTTTTTCCTCGGATTGTTTTTCAAACAAATCGGTCAATTTTTCTTTCCAGTCCGCCATTTTTCACCTTACCTTTATTTGCTTTTCAGATGTTGATAATCAGTAAACAATATTTCTTCGAATACTCGGCAAATTAACGTTACAGCCCTATGAAACAAAGTCTTTGGCCCTTTTCAGCATCTTTGGCTTATGTCTTCTGTTTACATCGGCAAAAATGATGCCCTAAAACAGTTAGCAAAAGGGTTTTTTCAGCCGAAAAGAAGGGGAAAACCGGGATTTTTTTATCCTCCAACAATGCCGGGATTTCACGCATTTTAATAAAACAGGGGATTTTATCGCTCGTGTTATTGCTATTAAGGCTTTTTTTATCGGAGCACACAATTAACAGTATGCTTCGTTTAGAGGTCTCTAAGACGGTCATTCTGAGCGGAAATCATCGAAGTGCTCATATAAATCAGGCGCCAAAAACCGAGAAATTAAGCTAAAAACGGGCTTTTCTACAGAAATATTTTTTACCAGACATCTTTGCTTCCTGCAGCATATTTCTTAAACTTTAACTGTAGGAGTTGTGTGAATATGAGTCTGACAAAAGATTATTATAACGCCGCTATTTTAGCAGAAGGAAAAATTGTTGCTGTCCTTTTGTGATGGTTGGCGGACTATAATACAAGGAGCTTTAAATATGAAAAAGGATATGAACAATAACGAAATCAAAAATGATGAACTGTACATCGCAATCGAATCATTGGAGATAATTGCCGATAATTTGGAGCGGTGGCTCCAAGAGCAAAGAGATAGATTCAAGCATACTACCAAAGCTTTCCGCAAAAAGTGGATTACGGACTGGTTCTCAGATTTCTACGTTATGAAATTTTTCAAAGACGCGGAACACCAAAGGCGGTTCGATGATATTTTAGATTTATACAATCTATTTATGCCCGAGATGGTCGGCCCGCTGAAAGAGGTATGGAACAGCTTCTTGCGAAGCGTCAAATTTATGCAGCAGGTTGAAAGGGACAAGGACAAAATAGAGAAAAGTCACGACCTTGGATTCTGGTGCGTTAATTTTTTCGATACTGCCGCAGTCCCTTCGGCAGAACGTCTTAGGCAATTAATAAGACGCACAAGAGAACTCTCATCCCAACAGAAGCAAACAGAAGAAATCAAGGAGCAGATAGAAACATTAAAACAACGCCCGGATGGTGTGCTGAGCAAACAGGTCGCCGAGATATTGAAGTCCGCCCCATCGAATATTTCTGCTTCTGATATAGCGGCACTAATAAATAACAAATATGTTGGAGAATATGAACCCACCAGTCCCTGCTCGGTCGGAAAAACAGAAAACTGGAAAAAGCATCGTAGGAATACAAAGATAAAGATAAAGTCTTAAGAAAATGAGGCTGGAAATGGATAATACAACAAACCAATGTCAAAGCTGTAAATTTTTCTCCAAGAGCGGCTCAAAAGGCTATTGCCACCGCTATCCGCCACAAGCCTGCGTGGTGGAAGAACAGGGCAATTCAGCAACTTTATACCGCATTCCTGAGGTCCATGAAACCGGTTATTGCGGAGAATGGCAGAATGGCAAGCAAAAAACGCAAGCCGAAGAATTGGTAATGTCCGAATGCCGCAAAAAAAACTAACTGTTTATTGCCCGGATTTGGGTGTGGATTAGAATAAGGTGGTTATGTTTGTTTGCGGACGCCCGGATAACATCCATTATCTTTCAGCTTAAAAGCATATTAGCAACTATTTACAAAGCCATTCCGTCTTAAAAACAACCGGGGCCTATACCTAACCTGGTATAGGCCCCGAATTAATACAACACCTAATTCAATTCCCACTAAATTGAGAAACTAATTAGTCTGGCATCATTTTCCTGAATTAGGATTTACCTGCTGGACTTCGGTCCAACTTTGAAGCTTGATCCCTTTTTCGCTCTCTGCCCCTTGTTAGCGTTCAATTTTCGCTGTTTACTTACTGCTACGAAAAAATAAAGGCGGCAGGACATAACTTCCTGCCGCCTGTTAACACAATCATCGTGCGTTAATCAACCTTCGCTTTCGCCCTATTCGACTTAGGGGCCACTCAACACAACATTATCGATGCGAATGCTTCCAACGGTACCAGCAGCCGAATCGCATGAGAAGAGCACCGTGCCAATGTCGGTCAGTGCAGTATTCGTTAAAGTAGCGACCACCACGTCGTTAAGGGTGACCATAAAATCCGTACCGATTTGCTCCAATACCAGGTTGTTGTACTCTCCTGCTATTATTTCTGAGCCAGCAATATCGCTCCAGCCAGGCCAACTGCCATCTTCGCTATTGGCATGGATGAGGGGGCCACCCCATGTGTAGATCTCAATGAATGCGTCGGTATCCACACCGTCGATGCGGACGTGGACGTTGAAGTTGTCATCCCCCTTGAAGTCGAAGGAGATTCTCGTCTCATCCCCAACGGCTCGGGAGAGACCCGACCGCGCCCAGTCGGTGGCCTGCTCTCCAGCAATGAGAACTTCGTTATCTACAATTTTGACCTCAATGGTCCCATCAGTCACAGTCGTCCAATCGTTACCTAAATCACCATCGGATCTATTGAAGTCGTCTAAAAAACCTGCTGCGGCGGCCGCGGGCGGATTTAACATATACTTGACCGCGTTGAGGAACATCTGTTCGCCATCTGCGTACAGGTCGTACAAAGCCGCAGCTTGTCCACCCGTTACGCCATCAGGCTCGCGACTGCCGGTCAGGAAGACCAGACGTGGTCCGCCCAATACGTCCGTGCCGGCCCCACCGTCGTGGGTCAACATAGCCCCAGCCGGCCATTCGGCGATCACCATACCGCCTGCAGGACCTGTGGCCGCTGATGCGTCGGAAATTACGGCCAGCAAGGTGCCTTCAGGATTCGGCGTATTGTTATTGATCGAGATGCCCCGCGACAGAGTTACCCCGTCGGTGGGAAGCGGGACTGCGCCTTCGGCAAACGGATTGACCATGGTGCCATCGACCAGATCGATACCCGCAAAAATCGGGTGCGTCGGATCAGTGACCGTCAGCATGATATCTCCGGTGGTGTCCGGCATATCCCCACCATCAGTGAAGCCCAAGCGGCTGGAACGCAGCGTATAACCATTCAGGTTTATCATGGGAGCAGTAATGCTGTTCCACAGGGTGGCACCAT
>JACNGQ010000368.1 GCA_014384025.1 Planctomycetota bacterium
CAAAAAGGGGATGTCAAGTTGTATTTCCTGTTTCCAGGTCTGACCCTGCGAAGCCCCTCAGGTCTGACCCTGCGAAGCCCCTTTTAGAAAAACCTCCATGGTTCAAAAATTTGGTGACTGATATTTATAGATCTTAACCTGTATTTGTCATATATGCGGCGCAGGGCGTCTTTGCTTCCACGATTCAACTCCCATACAAGTCGCTTATCCTCAAGCATCCATTGCCCATCGACGCATAGTGAAACGATCGTTTTCATATTATACCAGGATGTTCATATTCATGGGCCTGGAACTGTGGTGGATTACCCTCCTGGAATAGCTGGCTGACACATCATCAAAACCATTTCCTTCTGTTCCGAAACAGGTAATTCAATGAAAACGAGAAACATACTTTCTTTTTGCAATTAGCGATCCAATGACAACGAGAAAGACAACGGGAATAACCACAAAGAGCCGCGAATGCTTTTTCTTTAATCCGACATCAGCCCCTTCCACATTTTCTTGCTCAACATCTTCTCCCATATTTGGCAACTCTTCATCTGTTGTGATTGCATTCTGAGCGGTTGTCTCATTCGTTTGATTTGCTTCGCTATGTGCAGACTCGGTCTCTTCAATAAGCTGATCAAAAAGCTCTTTATCAACTTGCTGCTCTGGAAGGAGTCCTACGCCATGATAGTAACGTATGCCTGAAATCTGATCAACAACGGGTAGGTTGCGTTCGAATTCAATATCAAAGTACTCTTTTTCAAGTCCCTGGTTGATCTTTATCGACTTTATGTCAACATTGAATTCGACAACCTTATGTTTACCATCAAAATTCCCTATGGCGTAAATGTCGCCTCGAACCGGTAAGAACAGTCCTTTCTTAACTTCAGCAACTTCGACATTTTTTACCGTCTTTCTAAGTTGCCCACGAAGATAATATTCACGCTTAACTGGTATCGCCCCCCTTTCAAGGTCCACATAATATTTTGTATATGACGTGCCTTTACCTTGAGAATAATCTGTATTTACCACAACAACTTTGTGGCCGTCTATCGAAGTAGTTCCTTCGATTGAAACATAATCGGCGGTCAAACGTGTTATATACGTATAATCGTTGCCTTTCATCGCCATAGCTGCCAGAATGTCCTCTCGTAGCGTGGCATGTGTGTTGGCGATACGTCCCGAGCCTGTAACAGGAGGACCAGGAAAACCATCGTCTCCTAATAGCTCTGTCTTACTTTTAAAACGATCTCCATCCCAACTATAGCTACTAACATATATCTTATCGCCTCCAACTTTCTCTATTTTCGATATTTGCATTTCCCATTTCTTTTCCGGAACCCAGCTAGTTTGTGTTGTATATGCTTTGTAAAGCTTACCCGGTTCCTCATGAAATCTTTTTTCAGTGAACGTAAACTCAATATCTTGAATCTTCTCGAAGTTTGCTTTGGCAATATTTATGATATCCTGCAAACTTATATTGCTCTGACCACTGTAGACAACAGCAGCAAATACGAAGGACAGCAGCATAAGGGTAACCTGACAACGCTTCATATTTTGCTCCCTAATCGATCATTTACTTTGCATTTTTGCTTACAATCCTTAACCCTGGATTTCCCATATACACTTCACTGAAACACTCCTGCACACTTGCAGCCCCATAATACCGAAATCTCATTGAGATTGCAGCAATTCTTTGGCCACCCACCCCTCTACTCACTATATCTCAGCTATGTATCTTGCGTAGCAAAATTGACACATTGCCTCTTGGGGGCAATGATCGTAGAATACAGGTATGGAGAAAGTCGAAATCAAACAGATTGCGGATTACATCAAATAGAAAGATTAGGGGTCGGGGTTTAATTCCTGCAATTATGTGTCTATAGGCTCACTGTTTTTGTGTATAGGTGCTGAAGTATAGAAGTGACTTCACTAATGTAATGACATTAATGCGAAAGATTGATTCCGCAGAGAAATCCCCTTGTGTGCCTCCATGAATAAGAGCCCTCGGAAAAACACGTATGACCAACTGATGAAGGACATTACAGAGTTGTACGATCATGCTCGCTTTGCCTATTGGCAGATTGGCAAGCGAATCGTGGAGCAAGAGCAGCAAGGCGACGATACGCCTGAATATGGCGCCAGGCTCCTTGAGCGGCTTTTCGAGGATTTGCAGCACAAACTGGGCAGTGGATTTTCTGTACGCAATCTTCGTAAGATGCGTCGGTTCTATCTTAACAATCGAAATCGGCCGGCGCCGGCCGATTTGACTTGGACTCAACACGTTGAGCTGTTGCCGGTTACGAACAAGGCCGACAAGCGGCGTCTGGAACGACGTATTATCAGCGACAAGTTATCTCCCAGACAGATCCGATCTTGCTGGGGCATCGCCTTGCTCAATTGCAGTCAAAATGCGTGTAACATTGCTCATATTCACTCTCTAAACATCTTTGTCGTAATCCACCGGCTACGCCGTTTCCAGGGCCCTTTTGTTTGCCACAGAGGACACAGAGTTCACAGAGAGAAACTTGAATGCAGAACATTATCAGAAGATCTGTGAAGACAAGAGACTATGCCTAATACCCGTCGTCAAAGGGCCTCATCAAATAAGAAACAACCTACACTCAAAATTCTCGGTGCACTCTGTACTACACTACTAACTCCCAACAACTGGAGATTCTTTCCAGATACTTTATGATGCTTATCGTATCCTGTTTAACTACATTGGTTTATATCTTTCTTCTTTTCTCTGTGTCCTCGGTGCCCTCTGTGGCTTTCTATCTATTTCTTCTTGGCTCCGGCCGACGGCCGGGCTGTGTGCTCTGTGGCTGATTTGTTCTTTCGTGTAGCGGTCCCTTTTAGGGGCCTTCCTCACATCGCTGGCTATGGTGGTGGTCTTGATCAAGCTAATCAGACTACTTCTTGTCTACGAAGCTTAAATGAATTGCATCTACTCTGGAAGATTCTCCTACTTGAAGATTTCCTTCATCGCTTGCACCGTTTTTTCAGGCCTGCCCGACTCAAAGGGCAGCATCTCGGCGGTGACATAGCCATCATAGCCGATATCAGAAAGAGCCTCTTTGACCGCCTGGAAATCAACATCTCCTTCCAATAAATCGACAAATCCCTCCACCGTTCCGACCGAACGCCTGAAGTCTTTGACGTGCACACGCTTGATCCGGCGGTCGAGGATTCGGATCCAATGTTCGGGATAGCCGGTCAACAGAACGTTGCCGACATCAAAATACGCGCCCACCATCTCAGAGTTGAAACTGTCGATGAAGTCCCGCATCTCCAACGGGCTGAGCAGAAACTTGTTCCAGACGTTTTCAATACACAAGGCCACGCGGGCTTGTTCGGCAATCGGTAGAATCTGCCGGAGTGCCTCACCGGCCCTTTGGTGACAAACGTCATAGGCTATCACCTCCGCCTCGGGCAAGAAGAACACATCCACGGCCCCCGGCACGTAGAGATAGGCATCCGTCCCGAGCCATTTGGCGATCCGGACTGCCTTGCGATTGAAGTCGATGCTTCGCTGTCTGACGTCGGCGTCGTTCGACGTTGGAGAACAGGTCCAGTTCTCGCCTGAGGCAACGCCTGAAATCTCGATGCCGATCTTACCGGCTGTCGCCACAATCTCGTCACATTGTGCCCGAGTCGCTTCATGTGTTAAGACCCCCCGGCCGGCCACGGCCAGCTCGATCGCGTCAAAACCAAGCCGTTTGGCCTCCTGCATCGCATCGGAGATCGGCTTCTCAGCCTCCAATCCCCCTTCAAACATCCAGTAACTCGCGCTGATCTTCATATTCCGCTCTATTCAATAATCCAGCAATATCTTCCGTTTCCCGAACGACAACAGTATACTATTGATCGTGATGTTCGACAATAAATCAACAACTTCCATACTTCGAAAGGAATAACACATGACCGCACGAACCTCAAAACATTCATTTGTGGCGCTTGCAACTGTTGTAGTTCTACTCCTGGCCTCTCAGGCACGGACGCAGTCACGGCTCCAATTTCCCGGTCCGGCGCCGGGTGAGGCGCAGGGGCGGGCGGGCCGCAGCGAGCTTGTGCTGGAGAACAAGGCTCTATCCTGCACATGGAATGTCTCCAGAGGCCGGTTAACGCCGGAACGTGTCACCGATAAGCTCTCCGGCGCGGCACCTGCGCTGCGAGGGAGCGAGTGCTTTGAACTTGTTCTCGACGACGGGCGGATCGTGAAGGCCTCTGACTTGAAGATCACAGGCACGCCGAAAATTGAAGACCTGAAGCCGGATCCCACATCTTGTCGCTGGGCCCAGCAACTGGGCGGCAAACAGATCACAGCGATTCTCGCAAACTCCGACGAAGACCTGACAGTGCAATGGCGGGCAATTCTGCGCGACGGGTCGAATTACGTGAGGCAACAGATAACCTTCACCGCAACGAACAAAACAGTCAAGTTGAAGGAGATAGTCCTGTGGGATTTGGCGGCGGCGAAGGCCGAGGTCAAAGGCACCGTGGACGGCTCACCGGTTGCGGTCGGCAATTTGTTCTTCGCGTACGAACACCCTATGTCGAAAAGTCAGTTAACGCAGGCTGACCCGCACCGGTTTCGATGCGGTTTGCCTTATGGCGTCTCGCTGGAGCCGGGCAAGTCCCTGATGCACAGCTCGGTCGTCGGCGTTGCTCCACAGGGACAATTGCGCCGGGGCTTTTTGTATTATCTCGAACGCGAGCGGGCGCAACCGTACAGGCCGTTCCTGCATTACAATAGTTGGTACGACATCGGGTACGGGCCTGAAAAGATACAGCCGGGGCAGTTCGCCGAAGTGGTCGAGTTGTTCGGCCAGGAACTGACCGAGAAGCGTCGAGTCAGGATCAGTTCGTTCGTCCTGGACGACGGCTGGGATGACCCGACCACGTTGTGGCGATTTCATGAAGGCTTCCCTAGGGGATTTACCCCGCTGCGCCCGGTAGTGGAGAAGTATGAGTCGGTACTTGGCGCCTGGCTTTCTCCATTCGGGGGCTACGGAAAGGCAAAGCAGGAACGGCTCAAGTACGGCCGACAGCAGAGCTTTGAAACGAACAAGAGCGGCTTCTCATTGGCCGGCTCCAGATACTTCGGCAGGTTCCGAGATGTGTGCGTCAAAATGATCGGCGATTACGATTTGAACTACTTCAAGTTCGACGGGATAGGCTCAGGCGGCAGGCCGACGGGAACGACCGCCGAATTTGCCCGTGACATGGAGGCCCTGCTACGGCTTATGGGCGAGCTGCGCCGGGTCAAACCTGATGTGTTCATCAACACCACAACCGGAACATGGTCCTCGCCGTACTGGCTCTGGCACTGCGATTCGACCTGGCGCAGCGGCCGGGATTGGGGCAAGCACGGGGTCGGCACCGAACGCCAGCAACAAGTGACATACCGCGACAAGGAGACCTACCACAATGTCGTCAGACGAGGCCCCTTGTACCCGCTCAATGCGCTTATGACCCAGGGCGTTATGATAGCCAATCACGGGTTACCCGATGCGACCGAAGGTCTTGTAGAAGACATTCGGGACTTTTTCGCCAGCGGAACCAATTGCCAGGAACTGTACATTACCCCCTC
>JACNGQ010000289.1 GCA_014384025.1 Planctomycetota bacterium
TAACTGGATAACAAAACAGGATTTGACTCAGTTGCACTTGGGAGTTGAATCCGCCTAATCCGTTAAAGCCATTTTAGAAAATTATAGACAATAATCTTATTTTCTCCTGCTGAATTTACCTGGGTCCCGAAGAATTTTACTCAAGCTATTTCTATCCGGCCCGGCACTATTGAACACAGGGATATCGGTAAATTCTTTAAGTTCTCTAATATGCAGGGGGGAACTTGAGCAAACACCCGACAGTGCGTCAGGAATTAGTCCAAGATTTTTCAGACTATTTAAACCGCCAATTGCACCAAAAGCGTCGCTGGCACAAAAGAGCAGTTTATGAATCCTTGACCTTACTTCATCAGATTCCAGCAACATACGTGTTTCTCGCTGAATTATACCATCAGCAAACTCCACAACCCAGAAGTTTTTGGGGTTGTTCGCATATTTCAGGTCAAGCTGGTTGAAAATACTGAGGAGTTCATCTTTCGATAACATATATGTTGACGGATAACCAAGATACGTAAAATCTGCATATGGATTTGCACCAGCATCGTTCATATGAAGAATATCTTTAAGGCTGGCTGTTCCTGTGGCTTTCGAAGCCCTGACATTATACCCGATTGAAGTTAACGTCCAGCAGCACGCCGCCGCCGCCATGCTTTTGCCGGAGTTCATTGAGGTACCGCAAACCAAAATCATTTTTGCTCGCGGTTGTTTTTTTACAGTATTTTTGGCTTTTATCAGGGGAAAGTTTCGCGTATTTAAAACAGTGCCTAATTTGTCACAAACATATCCCAGAATTTTTACTCGCGTCGGGTCTTTAATCAGGGAATTCTTGGTTTTGGCAGTGCCAATCATTCCTGAGCGAGCAAGTAAATCAACCTCCTCTGTCATTTTTTCCGGTATTAGTCCCTCATAATAATCCGGAGCATATCTATTTCCAAATACGAAAATTGCCTTTGTGTCATCATGGATCATGTGTATCCGCCCCGAAGCGTTTTCCAAAGATGAGTGTTGGCCTATTAGGCATATCCGGCCATAAACAATATCACCAATTTCCGGTGGTTTATCGGAAGGCACATAATATTTGACCTGGCTGCGTTTAAGGGTCAAAGCAACACTCGGAAGAATAAAACCCTTATCAATCTTTTTCATCCCACGGCCCTCCGAAAAGTGTTTCTTGAATCATCATCTTGTTCATCATCCCCATAATCGTAGCTTGTATCAGGTGATGATAAATCTTTTTTGGCTAAACCCTTCTCTAACATACTGGCATACGCAACACAGTATTTAGCCCATGGTATTGCTTCCAGTCGGGCCTTGGGGATTGATTTGCCGCTACCCTCGCAAATTCCATATGTTCCATTCTCCATACGATCCAGGGCCTCATCGATCTCCTTCATGAGCTTCCTTTCGCAGTCCATAAGCGCCAATGTATGCTCTATTTCATAGTTGTCTGATCCTGCATCAGGCATGTCAATAGACATATTTGATAAGTCGCTCCTTTGCCTGTGTAGAGTTTCTTCTTCCATAGAAAGTACGATACCCAATATCTCATTTCGCTTTGCTGTGAGTAAAGTTTTGAATTTACTTATCTCGGCCGCGGTTAAGCCAGCGTTGTCATTATTATCCCTCATCCGGCGAATCCTTTATTTTACTCTTTTCAATTTTCTGTATCCTTGTGTATCTGCTTTTGCCGGCATCCTTTGACAGCTTCTGTTTTTTCTTGTTTGTTTTCCTGCTCATTAGTCCAGTTCCTTTAGGCATTTTTTTCTAACATCACTACTGCTGGAAGAGGTTTGATAAATTCCTGCCGAAGACCGTATGTGTAAGCGCCCTGCGTTGGTATCATCAGAACGTCACCCGGCTCAATACCCTTCCCCCAATAAGCGTAACCCCACACATCGTGCGGGGTACATAGCGAACCAAGAATGTAACATTCGTGTTCAATGACTTCAGGACGAGACAGGTTGATTACCGGAAAATAATCTGTCTCGAACCGTTCCCATCCAATCGCGTTGGTACCGGCATCAGTGATAACCAAATCTCTTGCTTTTTTATCCACAACTGTCAATAGCAGGTGCATGGCATCGTTGCAAAGCCATCTACCCGGTTCGGCACAGATGCGGCAGGACACGTAAGGGAACAAATGAGTACGCACTGCTTGAGCGATCTGCCCCGCAAATTCTTCGATGGGGGTTGAATGACGCTTGTAGTGGCAGGTCTTAGATACCGAACTCAACTTAGTGACAGATGAGGAGTGACTTAGTGGTAAACCAGAAGACTGCAGCCATTCTCCCTGGCTCGGCCAGAATCCTCCACCAATGTCAATAAACTCAATCATTGCCTGCTGTTCGGAATTCAGTTTGCTGAGAGTATTACCCAGGCGGGCTATGAAGTTCACCTGGTTGTATGGATCAAGGTTCCAACTTGTGTGAAACTGGAGGCCGTTAATAGATACGTGGTCGCAATGTTTCGATGCATCAAGGAATTTCGACAAGTCCTTCAAAGGGATTCCAAACTTGCGCCATAGCCCGTTACTGTCTATTGTCAGTCTTACCCCCGCACGAATAGAGGCGTCCTTTTCGGCTGCTACACGCTGTAGATGTTCAAGTTCACCAAAGCTGTCGATCAATACGGTTGTCCGATCACTATTTTCGACAGCGAGAGTTAATTCTTTTTCGGTTTTACCCGGTCCGCTGAAGACGATGTCGGTCGCGTCAGTGTCGAGAGCAATTTCAAGTTCCAAGCCGCTGGAAACATCCAGATTCAGGCCGGCATTTACAAACGTTTTGACAATCAGAGGGTGGTTATTGCTCTTCATTGCGTAATAAACACGCACTTCAGGCAACACCTGAGAGAAAGCATCGGTGAATTGCTCCGCCCGCTTTAGCAGGACATTTTCTTCCACCACGTAAAGAGGAGAGCCATAGCTGTGACATGCTTGTAGAAACACATCTCGCCGTTGCAGAAAGCCATTTACAAAGGAGCTGATTTCGGCCTGATCAAGTATGGCCGGTTCTTGCTCGGTTGACGGACTAGTCGTTTTTAGGATGGACTCACTGTCGTACATAACTGTCTCTTCATTGTAAGCTTTAGTTTAGAGGCGATTTCAATACACTCGTTTTCGATGCCCTCAGGTTCTATTGGTTCAAAAATGACATGGCCAAGAAGCCGGGATTCGTAGTCTTCAGGCGGAAGGATGACTCGGTGCCCCGGACCTCGCGTTAAGTGGAGCTCCACTACACGCCGGTCTTTGAGCAAGGCCGAGGCATCAATTCGCTCGATTTCACCATGGTATGTTGCGAAGAGACGAACACCAGCAAGGGGCCGGTATTGCAAGGATGTACCTGGGATGAAGGGCTGCCCCTCCGCGAAATCGAGCGTACGTCCAAGGATGTCCATTCCACAGCTATTCAACAGCAAAGGGGGAAGGCAATCGCCTCCTGGGCGAGGTGCTAATTCAATCATAAAGGCTTGGTTGTTTCGGACGACAAAATCCAGCATGCATACAGCCCGATCCAAGCCCAGCGATTTAGCCGCTGTATGTAACTGGTTGCGAAAGATATTCTCCCCCAAGCCTTTTGGAAGTGGGCTGGGCAAGAGATAGGCCAAGGTTGTCCCGAATGTCTGCTTCTGATCGAGGATTTTCCGGGCAATACGGATAATTTCCACATGATCCCCATCAACAGCAAAATCGCAACTGTACTCGTCACCTTGAACAAACTCCTCAACGACAAAGACCAGGCGGGGGTCAATTTTTCTGCCGTCAAAAACGTACGGTGCATACATCCGCAAATTTGAATGGCGGGCCAATCTGGATTGCAGCGTATTAAATGCGACCACACATTCTTCTTCAGTGGAACATAATAAGATAAGCTCACTACCGCTACCGGTCAGAGGTTTTAGCACGGAAGGGCCATTTATTTTGTGCAGGAAATTTATGGCATTGGAGGCGTTATGAACAAGCTCAACATCGGGACATGGCAGCCCGGCTTGTCGCCAAATCTGCTTGCAAACGTACTTGTCTCTGCATTGCGCTACAGCTTCGGTTGAAGGATAGGAAAGCCCAAACGAATGAGCGATAAATGCGGTTGTTGGCATTGACTCGCAGTCAAAGCAGGCAATCCCGCTCAGCTTCATCCGCCATCGACTTAAATGCCTCCGTAGTGCAGCAGCGACCTGTTCAGGCTGGCTCAGATTGCACAGCAGTTCGTCTTCTGAACTGGGCGGAGGCTCTGTAGCCTTAGTTCGCTCGTTAACATCGGTAATGAAAATCGCCCTTTGCGGAAATCGCCGGTTAATGATGTCAATATAATCAGCAGTTGTCCCCACAACTAATACGCGCCTATTCGACATAGCCTACCCCCTTCAGTTCCAAGTCTTCCGAAGGATCGGTTTCGAGTGGGCAATTAGACAACACATACAAAGGTCTTTCGGTAAGATGAAACTTTCGCTTCCATGAAAAATCTCCGCACAGAAAGTCGATCAGATTAAACCTTTCTTTGCAGCCACGTTGCATATGGTGCAGGTTTATTAGTTTTGCCACTCCGGGGTAGTCACGATTCGTTCCGCCTCCGAGTAAAGTGTAATCTCCGCGATAAACACATCCTATGTCAACAGCGGCTATCTCTCCCCTGATTATAATAGTTGTTATACGTAGCCATCCTTTATCATTTAGGTAGTGCATAAGTGTACGAAAACTTTCCCGAAAACGCAGGTCGTAGAAATAGGAATAATTGCCAAAGTTATTAAAATTCAATTGCATCAGGTGCTCAAAGTCTGACATATCGTCATAGCGATAACGCGAGCCCGCATGCAATGAAGCTATTTCACGCTTTATGTTTTTTGAGGACTTCCTTGAAAACTGCTGGAAATAGTTCTCGATATCATAGTTATAATCCCTCGGCCTAAACAGATATCCAACCTCGTCAACTACACATTGGTTTTGGGACACAGATCCTAAAGACGGCCGTAAATAGCGAAGATAATACTGCTCCGGACAACGATCTAACATATCGCAAAGTATTTCGCTGTCGGCTGGAATGCGATTCTGCTCAATCCAGGTTTTGTCCTGCCAGGTTTCCCCGGGAAAATAGCCATAGCTTTGAGCCTCCTCTATCCAACTGAGAGGCAAAATTTCTGTAGGGCCGCGGGAATTTTCGGCAGTAATGAAACAAATAGGTCGCTGAAAATGCTTCTGGAAACAGGCACGGAACTCCCATATATCCCATACCTTCTCTTGAGGTATGGTACTTTTCCAAATATCGCGGCATTGCTCCAAGTCATTTATTATGCGAATATCATACATAGCTTACAGCCTCAGGTTGCTATGTGTAGTGCAGTGAGAACCTTCGAAGAATTTCCGGGCAAAGTCAGCAACTATTTGTGGATCGTAGGGCTTACAACTGAAAACATCCAGGTAGACAGTGTTTGTCAGGTTGGCAAAATGGGCGGAAATGAGTGACGTCTCGATTAACTGCACCATCGAGTAGCCGGCCACCCGCTCATCCTCGCCGAAATTAACAACTGTTGTCTCACCGAATCTTTTCAT
>JACNGQ010000352.1 GCA_014384025.1 Planctomycetota bacterium
AAACCGGGAATACAAAGCATGCCTAAATGAGAGAGCTATATTACGTCTACTCGACCATAATGTCACCGGAAAATCAGGGTGTTTTCCAGCTCCTGAAAGAGGTGACTATGCGAAGAATTCTGACGTTTTTTTACAACCCAATGTGAAGCTATCTATTACACACAAATACTTGAAAAGTCACTATTTTTCTGATAGAATGATTTGTCCCTGTAAGGAAATCATTTCTTCCCCAGGCACATTTATAGAGGTCCACCTGCACCTTTCGGGCTTGTTACCACGAGTCTTGGACCAGAGATGGAAGAAATCTGTTATTGAGAATAAGTATGACCGATGTCACACGCATTTTGACTGCAATCGAGCAGGGAGACGCTAAAGCAGCAGACAAGCTGCTGCCGCTGGTTTATGAAGAACTACGTCATTTGGCTGCTCGGAAAATGTCAAGGGAATCCCCTGGCCAGACACTCCAGGCAACCGCTCTGGTTCACGAGGCCTATATACGGCTGGTGGGCTCAGAAGCCCAAGATTGGAAAGGCCGTACCCATTTTTTTGCAGCCGCCGCCGAGGCGATGCGACATATCCTTATTGATAACACAAGACGGAAGCAACGAGGAAAACATGGGGGCGATAAACAGAAGATTAGTTTGGATGACGCAAATCCAACCATCGAAGGTCCATCTACTGATATTATAGCCCTCAGTGAAGCCATCGATAGGCTCGCCGAAGAAGACCCCAAAGCTGCAGAACTCGTGAAACTACGCTACTTCGCAGGGCTGACTCTTGAGCAGGCAGGCGGCATCTTGGGTGTATCTCGCCGCACGGCAGACAGGTATTGGTCCTATGCTCGTGCTTGGTTATATCATGAAATCACCAAGGTAGAGAAGCCGCATTGCTGGTAGTGATCATCTTGTTGTGAGTTGAAGCCATTGAATTTGCGCTAATTTGCCGTGACAGGCAGAATTTCTCGATATTTTTCATTTTTTGTGTCGCATTCTTGCAGTGGAAGTCGTGTATCAATATAGAGGGGGAGATTTGTGTTAGGAGTATCCAGGATGAAAAACAAAGGACCAAAAAATATTAGAGAGATTTTTGCAGAGGCACTCGAAAGGCAAACTGCAGAAGAGCGAGCTTCCTATTTGGATGAAACATGCGCAAATGATGTTGCTATGCGGTCAAAGATCGATACATTACTCAGAGCCCATGATGAGGCTGGCGATTTTCTCGAAGTCCCGAATGTGACCTTGGAGATATCTTCTTCAATTGAGGGGCCTGGGACTAAAATTGGCCACTATGAACTCCTGGAACTTATCGGTGAAGGCGGCATGGGTCTGGTCTATTTGGCTGAGCAGAAGGAACCAGTCAAACGCAGAGTTGCGTTGAAAATCGTCAAGCTTGGCATGGACACAAAACAGGTTGTAGCCCGCTTCGAGGCTGAGCGTCAAACTTTGGCCGTATTGGAACATCCCAATATCGCCCATGTATTTGACGCTGGAACCACTGAGACAGGACGGCCATATTTTGTTATGGAATACGTGGAGGGAATGTCCTTAACAAAGTACTGCGATGAGCGGAAACTGAACGTTGAGGAAAGGCTTGAATTGTTCAAACAAGTTTGCGAGGGTGTTCATCACGCTCATCAAAAAGGAATCATCCATCGGGATATAAAGCCGTCAAATATCTTAGTGTCAATTCACGGCGATAAGGCTGTGCCTAAGATAATCGATTTCGGCATAGCCAAAGCCATAACGCAACCCTTAACCGAGCAGACTTCCTTTACGAAGCACGGCCAGCTACTTGGTACGCCAGAATATATGAGTCCCGAGCAGGCCGAGATGGCTTATCAGGACATTGATACCAGATCGGACATATATTCCTTAGGTGTGCTGCTTTATGAGTTGCTGACTGGTGCGACGCCATTCGATGCCAAAAGGCTTCGCGAAGGTGGGATTGACCAGATTCAACAGGTAATATGCGAAGAGGAGCCAAGAACGCCAAGCGCTCGACTGACGAGCTTAGGCGACAAGGCCAAAACAGTTGCGGAAAGACGTAGAACACAGATCATCACATTAACTAGACGTCTTCATAGAGAATTGGAGTGGATACCCATGAAAGCGATGCGAAAAGATCGAACAAGAAGATACCGGTCGGCCTCTGAACTGGCCGACGACGTTCAGAACTATCTTACCGATGCTCCTCTGATTGCCGGACCTGAGTCAACCGTATATCGGGCCAGAAAGTTTGTGCGAAAACATGCCGGCTCAGTAGCTACCGCGGCACTCGTGGCAGTACTAATAATATTGGGCCTCATTGTCAGTACAGCGCTATCCTTCAGAGCTGAGAAGGCCCGTGGGGAAGAGGCCACAGCTAGAACCAGATCTGAACGAGCCGAGAAGATCGCGGAAAAACAGAGTAAGCTTGCGGAGAAACAGCGTAAGCTCGCAGAGGAACAAAGCAGGCTGGCTGTAGAGCAGCGCAAGAAAGCCGAGGACTTGGCCGAGAACTATCGTCGTGCCCTCTATTTCAATCGCATCGCTCTGGCCGACATATCGTTCCGTGACGGAGATATCCGCCGTCTCCATGAGCAGTTGGATGCGTGCCCTGAAGACCTTCGTGCGTGGGAGTGGCATCATCTCAATCATATCTCTGATCAATCTTTAAAGACCATACATGGTCATGATGGATGGAAGTTGGCGATCAGCCCGGACGGTAAACACGTCGCTTCGGGTGGTGAGGACAATACGGTTAAGGTGTGGGATACAAAAACAGGTGTCGAATTGATGAGCTTACATAGCCCCGACCGGAAAGTCAATAGTGTCAAATTCAGCCCCGACGGTAAGCAAATCGTCTCTGGATCATATGATGGAACGCTCAAAGTGTGTCATGTGGAAAACGCAAAAGAGTTGATGACGCTCAAGGCCCATGAGGCCTCCTGTGGCGCCCTCTTCAGTCCCGATGGCACACGAATCATCTCTGGGAGTAGAGACGGAACTCTCAAGGTTTGGAATGCAGAGACGGGAACGGAACTCAGAAGCTGGCGTGCTCATAAAGGGCGAGGCCGTTGTCACACAATCAGTCCGGATGGCAGGTGCATCGCATCAGGGGGTAATGACGATGTGATCAGATTGTGGGATATAAAAACGGGCGCCGAATTGATGGTCTTGCGTGGACATCGAGGGGAAGTCGTTGCCGTGAAGTTTAGCCCTGATGGCAAGCAAATTGTTTCGGGAAGTTGGGATAACACGGTCAAGGTGTGGGACTCAGCCACTGGTAAAGAACTGATGACTCTCTCAGGTCATAAAGGCATTATCCATGATGTGGCGTTTGATCCTCACGGCAGACGAATCGCTTCCGGGAGTCAAGATGGTACAGTGAAAGTGTGGGACATTAAAGCTGATGTAGAATTGATGAGTTTTCTCGGGCATAGGGGGGCTGTGACATCTGTGGCATTTAGTCCGGACGGTGAACGGATATTTTCTTGCAGCGTGGACGGAACGATCAAAGTATGGAATTCATCTGAGGTCCCTGAGTACTTGCGCATCGGTAACACAACAGTGATTGGTTTCAGTGCTGACTGGCAGCGCATCGTCTCTGGCGATAAAGATGGGAGAATCAAGGTGTGGGACGGGGCGACAGGTACCCAACTGATGACACTTCATGGACCGAAAGGTGACATGATTTCAGATGCGCGATTCAGTCCGGACGGCAAGTGCATCTTCTCGAGCCAGATCAGAAAAGGTACTATCTGGGATGCCGCCACCGGAATCGAACTCATGAGCTTTCGTGCAAACGCAGGATACGTATATGCTGCTTTCAGTCCCGACGGCAAATATGTCGCTTCATGGATCGCAGAGTACTGGGATGAAGGCAAGGATGAAAACACAATCAAGCTGCGAGATGCGAAAACTGGCAAGGAAATCATGACGCTTGAGGGATGCCAGGGGGAACTCTGGGGTGTTGTATTTAGTCCTGACAGCAAGCGTTTTGCCTCTTGTGACATAAGTGGGACAATCAAAGTGTGGGATGTGGAAACAGGCAAAGACACCATGATACTGAAGCACGATGGCGGTGTCTTTTCGGTCACATTCAGCCCGGACAGCTCGTGCATTGCTGGGGGTACTGATGCAGACAATACGACCAAAATCTGGGATGTTGAGACGGGAACAGAAATAATGGTATTAAAAGGACATTTCCGAGGAGTCGGGACTTTGATATACAACCCCGATGGAAAGCGACTCATATCCGAAGGCAGAGATGGAAGAGTGAAGCTATGGGATGTCTCAACTGGCACAGAGGTCATGAGTTTTGGAGCGGCTGGGCTGGTGGCAATTAGTCCCGATGGCAAAACAATAGCCATTGCTGATGCGGGTGGGATTACCTTGCTGGAATCTGAAGCACCTGCTGATGGCTACGAAAACCGCCGAACTGGAGCAGCCACAATAAAGGTTGTGGATGAGCTACACGAGGAGCATGGCCTATATTCAAAAGTCATAGAAAAACTCAATGCTGACGGGGCCATCGAGGAACCTATCCGTAAAATTGCTTTACAGATCGCAAACGCCCGGCTATGGGAGGACAAAAAAAAGACAGAACAATAAAGATAGGATTCCTCAAGAAGGGGAAAAGCACCCAGAACATTCAAAGGGCTGGTAGCTTGAGAGATGCCAGCCCTTCTTTATTTCAATAAAGAACTATATCTTCGATACCTTTCTTTTCATCCGGATACTTAATCCGACGCAAAAAAATCCTTCGTTTTTTGTCTAAAAAAGCATATTAGCAAATTTCAACAATTATGCTGTTTTTGTACACTCAAGGTAATTCGCTCATGGCCTCGGCTGTGTCAAAAAATGAAGGAACAATGGTTCTACTTATAATCAATCATGTGTTCTTCGACACTATCAGAGCTCTAATCGAACTCTTAATGTGTCCTGGCAATTTTGGCCAGACAGAAATGAGTTCCAGAAGTTCTGATTCAAGATCAGACTCATTTAACCGTAGATTTTGGTGCACACATATGGCACACTTTTTGTGCAAGGAAGTGTTATGATCTTGTTCGGAACTTGTACTGGTTTTGTTCAAATTGATGTTATTATGATTTTTGTAAGTGTCAGATTTTGCAAGCTTTTGTGCTTGTTTTGTATCGGTTTTGTTAGTAATATGCAAAGAACTGTTGGAAGTGTCGGAAGGGGTTCGAATCCCCCCGCCTCCAATTTGCTTTGCTGACGGCCTTGCGGAGAAACGCAAGTGGATGGATAAACACACTGCTTTTTTCCTTTTACCTATCCATGCTCAGGTAAATGTTATTTGCTAATGATTGTATGTCGTCAACATAAATGACAAAAAGATCTCGATAATCTTCCTAAAAAAGGTTAAATAACAATACCTTGCTTACCCTTAAATTACTAATTTGTCACTTATGGCACCGGTGTGTACAGACGAATATCATCGAAGTACATCATACCTGAGCCGCCGGCAACCGGATTATTCTTATTGCCAAGACCAAGTGTAATCGAAGTGACATTGGCGAGGTTCACGCCCT
>JACNGQ010000370.1 GCA_014384025.1 Planctomycetota bacterium
CGAAATGGCAGAAATGACAAGGAACCAGGTTCTTGCACAGGCCGGTATCTCGATGTTGGCACAGGCCAACACAATGCCTCAGATGGCACTGACACTGCTGAGATAAAAAATATCCGCATTTTAGCGTTTGAATGACATTATAGGGAAGAAGGCTTAGGCGTAACACCTCAGCCTTCTCCCTATAATTCAAAATATCTGTTAACAACAAATATCGTAGTCTAATACGTGCTGAATATTACCTGATAAAGCAAAATCAATATGAATCACAATATAAATGATAATGAAGCAAAACCATGAATGTAATCAAGCTAATGGAAGAATTTAACCGGAGCTGGAAAGCTGTCATATGATAATACAAGGGAACTGTGTAATGCTTGAAGCAAAAGATATTATGACCAGAAATGTAGTGTGCATAAAAAAGAACATCCCTGTGGTGGATGCGATAAGGCTTATGTCGAAAAATAATATTACCGGTATCCCCGTGGTCGAAGATGATATGACTCTGATCGGGATTCTTTCAGAACAGGATGTGCTCAGATTATTCCATACCTATGATGATGAAAAAGACAGGACAGTTAATGATTTTATGACACAACCTGCCATTCACTTCGAAGAAGTGGAATGTTTACTGGATGTTTGTTACTGTTTAAGAGACAACTCCATCAGGAGAGTCCCGGTTACATCAAACGGTAAAGTAGTAGGCGTCATCAGCAGATCAGATATACTTAAATACATTCTTCAACTATGCGATGAAGATGCTTTACCAGCCACCAGTGTCCCGAATAATATAGAACAACGATAGACTCCCTCCACATAATAATGCCGGGCATGATTTTATCCTGACAATAGATGTATTTGGGCATTTATAGAACATTTCAATCCCTTTTATAACAGTTCTATATTGTTTGTTTGAAGCTATTTGTCCGTTTTATACTTGATAAGCTTAAAATCTTGTTTATAATTCAGCAATAATTGAAGTAGTAAGTTAAAAAAGCTATTTACTACAAACAATTAGTATCAGTAGTGGCCGTAATTAGTCATGCGCCTGTAGCTCAATTGGATAGAGCGTCGGTCTACGGAACCGAAGGTTAGGGGTTCGAATCCCTTCAGGCGTATTCTCTTTTTATCGGTGACACTCCATAGTAAAGTTAACTGGGCCTATCGATGGAATACTATTCTGAACATAGCTTCTTTTAAACACAGCGTCGCTCTGACACAACGATTAGCATACCTGACAAGGCTGGCCGAAGAAATCAAATCTGATTCTGCTGTGTCCAATCGGTTCCAGGGCAGTGATAATGAACACAATACTTTCCTAAAGACCAGTACATAAAACTTCGAGCAGGACTTGTGCTTTTTCCAGTGTAATTTTCCAGATGTGAAAAAATTTTTATTAGGCTTCTATCAGTACAACAGGTTGTATAAGGGAGCCTCTAATTATTTATCCCGCCACATATCGATGGTCATGTCTTCGGCTTCGACGTACTCGGAATGCCAGTCGAGGAATAACGCATTGCAGCCTTTCGCATGCCGCGCACGAGCAACTCGTCGCCCGTCATTTATATGGTGGCTTTCCGAATCCGGCAGATGCGTACGAATAAATATATCACAGCGTATGATTTCCGGGCTGTTTTCGTTCTCAATGATGGGACGCCAATCGCCATCTTCGTTGTCGGCCATATATACCGTCTTGGCCGGTCTCTTGAACACTGAAAGTTTGGTGGGTTTTCCAACACTGGTTCCAGTGTCGTCGTCTCTGCTTGAAAACGTCCAGTCGTTGAGCACGTAACAGACAGTCTGCCTGGAATTGGAAATGTTGTTTAAACCAAAACCGGTTGTTGGAAAGCTCTTGCAACGGTATATCTTCACGCTCTTGTAATCGCCTTTGTTGTGCTCTTGACCCACATAAGGCAGGTACTGCATAAACCAAATGGGATTACTACCGGTGGAGCCGCGAGGGATGAACCAATCATAATCCTGGGCGTAGAGCGAGGCCGCTACGCCGATCTGTCTTAGATTGCTAAGACAAGTTGCACCTTGTGCCTGCTTCTTGACCCTTTGCAATGCCGGCATCAATATCCCCATCAGAAGTGCAATAATAGCGATAACCACCAACAACTCGATTAATGTAAATCCTCTTCTTTGCTGGTTCATAAGAACTCCTTCCTCATATAATAAGTTCTAATATTATTATATGCCTGATGACCCATGTGTCAATAATATTTTCTTCTGAAAAGGGATGTCCAGGGAACATCCAATATCTTCATCCGGCCCATTTTTCTCTTGAAAATACCGCTTTTCAAACATACATTCACTATATGACTTTCAAAACTAAAAAAATGATTTAAGGAGGTATTTGCATATGAAAATGAAAAGCTTTATCACAGCAGTGTTTTCACTCGCGGCATTATCAACAGTTTCCGCAAAATCGCTACCCGTCTATTTCGGAACTTATACGGGGGGTGATAATTCCAGCAAAGGGATATACCGCAGTGTGCTTGACCTCGAAACGGGAAAACTCTCCGATCCGGTTCTTGCGGCCGAGACCAGGAACCCATCGTTTATCGAGATTCATCCCGACGGGAACTTTCTGTATGCCGTCAGTGAGTCCGGTGAAGCTGGAAGTGTCAGCGCATATGTTATCGACAAGGACACTGGAGACCTCAAATTCCTAAACCAGCAGCTCTCAGGCGGTGCGGGCCCATGCCACGTCAGCATCGACCATGAAGGAAAGAACGCGCTCGTCGCCAACTACGGCAGCGGCAGCGCATCAGTAATTCCAATAAAATTGAACGGCAGACTCGCAAAACCAACCGGCTTTGTCCAGCACACCGGCTCCAGCGTCAATCCCAGGCGGCAGAAGGAGCCCCACGCACATTCGATAAATGTCAGCCCGGACAATCGCTTCGCTTTCGTCGCCGACCTTGGAATTGACAAAATCATGATTTACAGGCTGGATACTGAAAAGGGAACAATCGAAAAAAACAGTCCTCCTTTTGCAAAGGTCAAGCCCGGTGCCGGTCCGCGGCACTTTGCTTTCCACCCAAATGGAAAGTACGCTTACGTGATTAGCGAGCTCGATTACACGGTTACAGCTTTTATCTACCAGCCGGCTTCGGGCACACTGACAGATATCCAGACCATCACAACGCTCCCGAACGGATTTGACGGATCCAATTCATGCGCTGAAGTACGGGTGCACCCGAACGGGAAGTTTCTCTACGGTTCGAACCGAGGGCATGACAGTATTGCAGTTTACCGGATCGATCCGGCCAAAGGGACACTGACTTTCGTCGAGCATGAAACCGCCGATATCAAAACACCGCGGAACTTCAATATCGATCCGACGGGCAGGTTCTGCCTGGTCGCCAACCAGGGTGGCAATAGTGTCGTAGTATTTCTGATAAATCAGAAAACCGGTGCGCTTGAGCCAACAGAACATAAAATCTCCATTGGAAGACCGGTCTGTGTCCGGTTTCTCCAACCAAATCGTAACGCTAATAACTAAGTGAGCAGATAACCTTATTCGATTATCTGTAATACCCAAACTATATAATCAGAAGTCAGATGTTAATGAATCAAAGTGCAATGAATAACCGCCTGCTCAATATTCAGAATGAACTGAGACGGCTAAGCAACAAAGAAATAGCAGAACATTCCCAGAGATTCTTCAAAACCGGAAAAGGACAATATGGCGAGGGTGATAAATTTTTAGGTATTCGAGTTCCCGTATTAAGAAAAATAGCAAAAATATATTCAGAAATATCAATTGATGAAAGTGCTCTATTGCTGAAATCAAAATTCCATGAAGAACGCTTATTATCTCTTCTTATGCTTGTAGCCATTTTCAAGAAGGCAAATAGCAAAAATAGAAAAGCCGTCTATACCCTTTATCTCGACAATACGAAGTTTATAAACAACTGGGATCTTATTGACAGTTCCGCTGAGCATATAGTTGGTGCTTACTTACGCCAAGTTAATAAACAGCCGATTTACAATCTTGCCAAATCCCGCATCCTATGGGAACGAAGAATTTCTATTATGTCCACATTTCATTTTATAAAGTATAATGAATTTGTTGACTCACTAAGAATTTCGGAGATTTTATTACCCGACAAGGAAGATTTAATTCACAAGGCTGTCGGTTGGATGCTGAGAGAAATCGGCAAACGTGACATTGAAACTGAAGAAGGATTTTTAAGAAAATATTACAGGCAAATGCCTCGTACCATGTTGAGGTATTCGATAGAAAAATTCCCCGAATCAAAACGGCAAAGATATTTGAAGGGGCAAATGTAAAAAACATCTTTTATCATTGTTGAAGAATTCTCAAAAAGGGAAAGATTATGAAGTTTAATAAAAATAATATGCTCTTGTTAATCTGTTTAGCTGGAGTAACAACTCTCCTGTCTTGTGCTGTTCAAGATGCTTCACCGCCTGCCGAAGATACCTCGAATGCAGAATCAAAACATTTCGGTAATAATAAAGAACTCGCTGTAAATATTTTGAACAATCCCGATCTGACTTTTGTTCTGGAAAAGGCAAAGTCTATATTAAAAAAGGGATTAACAGCAGGCAGCGGTTACGGAGAGGTATGGATTCGTGACCTAAACACTTTTATTGAGCTTGCCCTGGAAGTTCAGGATAAGGCCGTGCTTCGCCGGTCCCTTTTGGTCTTCTTTCATTTTCAGCCGAAAGACGGCAACATAATCGATGGATATATACCTGCTGAAAAAGCGAACGTTTCATATAAATACATCAAATCCCCAACGATGCCGAATCTCCTTGGCCATAAAAACACCGTCGAAACAGACCAGGAAAGCTCGCTGGTTCAGGCAGTTTACAAATATGTAAAGAAAACAGGCGACTATTCAATACTCTCTGAAGAAATTAATGGCCTCTCCGTAAGTCAAAGATTGTCTATGGCTCTTAAGTATCTTTTAGAGCATCGTTACCATGCCGGATATGGTTTGATTTGGGGTGCTACAACCTCAGATTGGGGTGACGTCCAGCCCGAACACTCATGGGGAGTTGAATTAGATTCATCCAGCCATCGTTCCATCGATATATATGATAATGCTATGTTTATCGTTGCGATAAAAAACTATATTTCACTCATAACTTCTGAAATTTCAGATCAAAGAATGTGGCAATCGGTCGCAGATAAAATCAAAGCAAACACAAGAAAGCACCTCTGGGATCGGGATTTACACAAATTTCGTCCTCATATCTATCTAGAAGGCTCTCCCTTCCCTGAAGATTTTGACGAGCATAGAATATATTATCACGGCGGAACCGCCATTGCAATTGAAGCGGGAATTCTCTCGAAAGAGGAGGTATTACAGGTATTCAACGATATGGTCAACAACAAGATGTTCGCCGGTGCAGGTTCAATCGGCCTGACAGTCTACCCACCCTATCCCGCAGGATTTTTCAAGAACAAAAGTATGGGGCCCTTCTC
>JACNGQ010000158.1:0-25729 GCA_014384025.1 Planctomycetota bacterium
TGATTCTTGTCCTTTTGCCGAAAGAAAAACCACTGGGGTATTTACAAATGCAGGGGGCTACGGCTTCATGAGTAATGGCCCGGCTACCTGCTGAGCTTTTTCGTCGCCGCATAGTTGACGTACCAACTCGACCGCAAACTCCATCGCCGTACCCGGACCCTGGCTGGTGATGCAGTTGCCGTCGACCACAACCCGTCCATTTGCCAACTCCGGCAGTTTATCCTGCAGGGATGGATAGCACGTCGCCTTTTTCCCATCAAGCAGTCCGTGCGGTGTCAGTGCCATCGCCGGCGAAGCGCAGATCGCCGCGTACAGTTTGCCCGCGGTCTTTTGCGCCTTGAGCATCTCGATCAACAGCGCACAATCCCGCAGATGCTCGGCCCCCGGCATCCCGCCGGGAAGGGCGATCAGGTCGAATGACTCGTCGGTGCAGTCGGCAATCAGTTTGTCGGCAACCAGTTTGACTCCGCGCGAGGCGGTGATCTGAATCGCACCCACGGATGCGACCGTCACGTTCGCCCCGGCCCGGGCCAGAACATCGATGATCGTCACCGCTTCAATCTCCTCGATTTGGTCTGCGATCGGCACCAATACGTTTTGACTCATAGCAAACTCCCGTTTTCAATAATAATTGACACTATTCCTGACAGGCATTGTAACCGTAACCGGGATCAAATTTCAATTGGGTATTTCCTTTTCAAGGCGATCAGAATCGGGTAAAATTGCCCACAGCATTGTTTTTCAACTGGAAATGAGGGTTTTTAGCAAACGGGACTTTTTTTCTATGCGTTTATTGGAACTGATCGAACTGGACCCTGAGATGGACAATCGGGCTCCAAATAGTGATAGCAACCCGGAGTCATTTAAATTGCCTGACGAGATCGGGATCTTGCCGATTCGCAGCGCGGTGGCATATCCGGGAACGGTGATGCCGCTGGCGGTGGGGCGTGACCGCAGCAAGAAGCTGGTGACGGATATCGCGCCGAAGGAAACGGTCTTCGGTCTGGTGGCTCAGAAGAATCCGGAGATCGAATCGCCGTCGCCGTCGGATATGTATCGTGTGGGAACGGCGGCGTCGGTGCTGAAGGTGATTCAGATGCCGCACGGCTCGGTGAATATCGTGGTGCACGGCATTGCGCGTTTTGAGATCGTGAAGTTTACGGCGACGGAACCTTACCTGAAAGCGAAGGTCAGACTGCTGCCGGTGCAGGTCCGCAATACCAAAAAACTGCAGGCGCTGCTGGTCAATGTCCGCAACACCGCCACACGAGTGATCGCACTGAGTCCGAATGTGCCGGAAGAGGCGGGGCTGCTTTTGGAGAATATCGTGGACCCGTCGGCGCTGGCGGATTTTCTGGCGGCCACGCTGAATATCAGCATTGCCGAAAAACAGGAACTGCTCGAGGAGCCCGACGCCTATAAGCGGTTGCAGGTGATCTCGCTGGCACTGGCCAATCAGTTGGAAGTGCTCGAACTGAGCCATAAGATCCAGGGGCAGGTGCGCGACTCGATCGATAAGAGCCAGCGCGAATATTTTCTGCAGGAAGAGCTCAAGGCGATCCAGGAGGAGTTGGGTCAGGACGACCGTCGGACCGAGGAGATGCGTGAACTGTACGAGGCGATCAAGGCGGCGAAAATGCCCAAGAAGGTTGAGGGCGAGGCGCTGCGTGAGATGGATCGTATGAGCAAGATACCGGCGGCCTCTCCGGATTACGGTGTGATCCGGACGTATCTGGACTGGCTGTGTGAATTGCCGTGGTCGGCTTATAGTGAGGACCGGATCGAGATCGATAAGGCTCGCCGGATCCTGAACAAGGACCATTACGGGCTCGAAAAAATAAAGCGGCGGATTTTGGAGTTTTTGGCCGTGCGGAAACTGAATCCGCAGGGCAAGGGGGCTATTCTGTGCTTTGTGGGGCCGCCGGGGGTCGGCAAAACCAGCCTGGGGCAATCTATCGCACGGGCGATGGGGCGCAAGTTCGTGCGTATTTCCTTGGGCGGGATTCGCGATGAGGCGGATATTCGCGGGCATCGCCGCACGTATATCGGTGCGCTGCCGGGGCGCATCCTGCAGGAGCTTCGCAAATGCGGCACGCGCAATCCGGTGTTTATGCTGGATGAGATGGATAAGATCGGACAGGACTTTCGCGGTGACCCGGCGTCGGCTCTGCTGGAAGTGCTGGACCCGCAGCAGAATAATTCGTTTACGGATCATTATATCGACCAGCCGTTCGATCTGTCGGACGTGATGTTTATCGGTACGGCCAATTATACCGAGCCGATCCCGCATGCACTGATGGACCGGATGGAGACCCTGCGTTTGGCGGGATATACGCAGAAGGAAAAATTGAACATCGCCAAAAAGTATCTGGTGAAGCGGCAATTGAAAGAGCATGGGCTGAAGCCGGGGCAGTTGGTTTTCCGTGACGAGGCGATCATCGATATCATCAACAATTACACCCGTGAGGCGGGCGTGCGGAATCTGGAACGGACGATCGGGTCGGTGTGCCGGTATATCGCCACGCAGGTTGCTGAGAAAAAGCGGCGCAAGGCGACGATCTTTCGTAAGACCCTGTCGGAGATATTGGGGCCGGAAAAATTCGAGTCGGAAATCGCACTGCGAACGGCGATGCCGGGCGTGGTTACGGGACTGGCCTATACGCCCACCGGCGGGGAGATCCTGTTTGTGGAGTCGGCCAGAATGCCGGGCAAGGGACAGCTCTTGCTGACCGGGCAGATCGGCGATGTGATGAAGGAAAGCGCACAGGCGGCGTTCTCGGTTGTCAAGGCGACGGCGGATACGCTGAAGATCGATGGCGATCAGTTTTCGAAATATGATTATCATGTGCATGTGCCTGCCGGAGCGGTTCCCAAGGACGGGCCGAGTGCCGGGGTGGCGATGTTCACGTCGCTGGTTTCGCTGTTGACCGATGCGCCGGTTCGTCCGGATGTGGCGATGACCGGGGAGATCACACTGAAGGGGCTGGTTCTGCCGATCGGCGGGCTGAAAGAGAAGATCCTGGCGGCTAAACAGGCGGGGATCAAGACGGTGATCCTGCCCGCACGGAACAAAAAAGACCTGGTGGAGGTGCCGCGGGAGGCCAAATCCGGGATGAAGTTTGTGTTCGTATCCAAGGCCCCGGACGCCTTGAAGGCGGCTCTGGCCGGGGCTAAAAAGAAATAAAGCCCGCGGCGGATTTCGAAATCAGGCGTCAAAGTCCTGTTTTTGGGGATGAAAGTAAAGATTTTTGCGTTTAACAGCAAAAATTCGTTGACAGTGGGGCGGAAATTATGTTTAATCCCTGCTTCGCATTCGGGGTCGTAGCTCAATTGGTTAGAGCATCGGACTGTCGATCCGAAGGTTGAGGGTTCGAGTCCCTTCGGCCTCGTTGCGTAAGTGATTGGCCAGTAAGCATTTATGTTTGCTGGCCTTTCTCGTTTTGGCCCTCGAAACAGGGTGCGTGCCAAATGCGTGCCAAAATTTCACCGAAGCCTTCTGAGGTTGCAACCCGGGCACGGTCGACCAATTTGTCTTCCACTGCCAGATAGAACTGTTGGGTCGTCTCGAATTTTGCATGACCTGCGATAACCATCAAATCATATTTGCTCAAGCCTTTGGCAAGTAGCATACTCAAGGCAGTCCTTCTCAAATCATGGAATTGACCACTTTTGACACCAGCTCTCTGCAAAATCTGCTTGAACAGACGTGTGAAATTATTGACAACCTTGATTCTGGCTGAAGTAAGTGTCCATTTGCCTTGCCTGCGAAGCTGTTGAATATGGTCATAGCGTTCGGGAGGCAGGAAAACATAAGGATAACCTTCTGGGCGTTTGGTCTGAATATCCGCCAGCAGTACAATAGTCTGCTCGGTTAAAGGCAGTGTTCTATGGTCGGTATCCTTAACGTACCATTCCCAGGTTTCTTTGGTCTCTTTCTTCGAACTAACTTCTATTGCCTTGTTCTCGAAATCAATGTCGCTCCAAACGGTATTCAGTAATTCACTTTTTCGCATGGCTGTTGTTAATGCAATGGTAATTAGTAAATCCCACTGCAGCACAGAATCTTTCTGGATTTCACGGGCAGTTTTCAGAATACGTTCGCACTCACTTGGGGTATAGACCCTGATCTTTTTTTTGGGTACCTTTGGTGATCGGATGTTTTTTAGAGGGTTGCCCTCAAGTTGACTACGCTGCACTGCTAATTGGAAAAGTCTTTTAAGCTCACGCAGCTTTTTAGCTACCGTGGCTGGACTATTTTCAACGTCCAGGCAACTCTGGAGAAAGACCTCACCATGCTTGTGCGTTATGCGTTTGTAGTCAATATCACCAACTACGCCAATAAAATCTCTCATTGCAAATCTATATCCCACTTTTGTGCTTTCTCTAATTTGCTTTCCTGTCCTCGCCAAACTGTCTTCCAGAAACTTGCTAAGTTTCATTGAAGCCGGCTCGACAATTCCCATGCTTACTTCGCGTTCTTTCTGATCACGTTGTCTTTGTGCGTTACGCTTGTTAGCATGGCCTAATGCAATCCTTTGTCTCTGGCCATTTTCATCCTGATAATCAAGAAAATATGTAAACTTTCGGCCATCACGTGAAGTCCTTGTTCTTAGCTTTACCAGCTGTTTGCTCATAAATTCATCTCCTTTCTGTCGAGCTATAACTGGTAAAACCGATCCAGCCATAGCATAGCGCATAACGGCAGAAATGTGCAACAAAAAATCAACTTATTTCTTTTTCCAGTCTATCTCGAATCCATTGGCTTATTGCCTCAAGCGGATATAAGGGTTGGCGACATATATGGATACATGGCAAATCATGGACACGCTTGAGGTGAGCAATTACATTGTGGTGGTCCTTGGCTTTGCTGATTTCTGGTATACGAAGCAGATGGATTAGCTCTTTTTCAGTGAGAAGTGGCGGACAGGGAGTAAACCCGCCTTGGCCATCCGGTAATACGGTGGGTGTTTTTAGTAAATATCCATTGTTTTCGTTTGAACTCAACATCGATTTTACCAATTCCATTATCCTTATTTATTCAAATAGCCACTATTCCCGGCCTTGTTTAAACTACATGTTTTACATTCAGCTTTTGTCTTTCGGGCCAGGCACTCTACCTTCTCAAAAAAATCATCATCCCCTGTTACTGTGCGAAATTTGTTACAGTTAATATTTGTAGGTAAGTAAACTACCCGGCCATTAGCTCTCTTAAATTTCATGCTCATTTTGGGCCTCTCTTTATCCGCACTTGCTAAATCCGCAGTTGTCGCAAACATTACATCCCGCTTCTCTGCGTAATTGAGAATTACATTCAGGGCATTTTCGCATAAATGCTTCTGACACTGATACAAAATCGTTTCCAAGGGCTTCTTCCAGGGCTCTGGCAATCGCATCGGGGCAAGAGAGAACATTGATTTCACTGTTTGACTTTCTACGAGCCACGGTTGACAGACATCTGATCCCTTTAAGTTGCTCAATGAGAATTTCAGGTTCTACCCCACTTCGAAGAGCAATTGAAAGTATCCTTGCAGTCGCTTCGCTCTGCGAGGGGCATCCACCAGCTTTGCCAAGATTGGTGAATATCTCAAAAAGGCCTTTGTCATCTTTGTTGAGAGTAACAAACAGGCTACCGCAGCCTGTCTTTGCCTTTATTGTAGTACCGGTAGTTTTCCTTGGGCGGGCTCGAGGCGAACTTGTGGGCACAGGGGAATCTGGTATTTCATTGACCGCTGATATTACCTGTTTTTCACGGCATCTGTCGCGATAAACCGTAATTCCTTTAGTTTCGAGGTCATAGGCAAGTCGAAGTATTTTATCAATATCTTCAACGGTCGCATCATGTGGCAGGTTTACCGTTTTTGAAACGGCGTTATCTACATTTTCCTGGAATGCTGCCTGAATTTTTACATGCCATTCAGGGGCAACCTGATGAGCTGTTACCAAAACGTCAGCCAGATCTTTGGGAATATCAGGAATCTGTCTTATATCTTCTCCGGCCAACAACCTTATCTTTAGCTTATCACTCATCCAGCCTTGTTCTTTACCAAGTTTTTCAAGCAATGGATGAATCTGGACAAACTCTTTTCCGTCTAAGGCTCTACGTTTGTAAGCGAAGCTGAATACCGGCTCTATTCCACTTGAGCATTTTGCAATGATACTTATACTGCCTGTAGGTGCTATTGTGGTACAGGTGGCATTTCTCATCGGGCGATTGTATTTAGTGTCCCAAGTGCTTTCTTTCCAGTTAGGAAAAGATCCTTTCTCTTCAGCCAGTTTCTGGCTTGCGTTATGGGCATGTTCATTGATGAATTTGCCCAGCTTTCGGGCAAACTCAACGGCTTCGTTGCTGTTGTATCTTATGCCAAGAAGGATAAAGGCATCATTAAGGCCCATAATACCAAGGCCTATTTTGCGGTTACCGAGTGTCATCTGTTTTATTTTTTCAACTGGCCAGTAGTTGGCGGCATCAATGACATTATCCAAAAATCTGACAGCAAGTTCTGTTGCCCCAGCAAGTTTTGTCCAGTTCAGATCACTACTGTCGGGCAGAACACATTGCGAAACGTTTAACGAGCCGAGATTACAGGCCTCAAAATCTAATAGAGGCTGTTCACCGCAAGGGTTAGTAGCATCTATTTTTCCGAGAGCGGGCGTTGGATTATCTTTATTTACCCTGTCAATAAAACAGAGACCTGGTTCGCCAGTTGCGTGAGCGTTTTTGACAATCAGGTTCCAGATATCTCTGGTGGTAAAGCAATTATCAGTATTTGTTCCTGCTTCTCTCAAATTCTGGATGGTATACGAACTCAGAATGATGTCTTTGGGAATTATATAGCGTTTCTTGTCTCGTGGATTGGTAACAACATGTGTTCTCTCAGGAGTGCTTCGTAAGGTCTCCATAAAACTATTTGTAACTTTGACTGATATGTTAAAGTTGTTGAAGGCATCTTTTTGCTGTTTGGCATTGATAAACTTTAAGATGTCCGGGTGTTCTACGCTCATCATGGCCATATTCGCACCTCTTCTGTGTGCTCCCTGTTGAATTGCGTTGGTGGTTTCAGCAATAACTTTCCAGAAACTAATCGGTCCCGAAGTGGTGCCGCCACTCGAAGACACTATATCTCCTGTAGGTCTGAGTCTGTCGAACGTGAAGCCAGTTCCGCCGCCTCCCTTTTGCACAAGTGCTGTTACTCGAACTGCTTCAAAGATGTCAGCAATACTATCGCCGACAGGGATTACAAAGCAGGCACTCAGCATGGCATTTTCTCGCGCGGCATTCATCAATGTGGGGCTGTTTGGAAGAAATAGACCATTTGCCATAAGCTTGTAGAACTTCTTAGCTAATTCGTTAATCTTAGAATCCGAAGCACCATATTTTTTATCTACCTGGGCAATAAACTTTGCCACGCGACAGTACATCTGATCTGGGGTTTCGATAATATTGCCACTTGCATCTTTCATTACGTATCTGCTATTGAGTACTTCAGTGGCAAGGTCATGATTGTTTTTATCAATTTTTGCTTTCATCAGGCTATTCTCCGTTTTTATGTGAAGCCAATGGACAATTCTCATCACAGAACGCTGCGATTACCGGCTCTTCGCATCCGCAGCCTTTGTAATCATTTTTGTAGGCATACTCTGCCTGGGATTCGATTTCCTTGTCGGTGATTATGCGTTTGCCTTCTGTGGGTTTATTTTTCTGTGCCCAGCTTTTGAGGGTCTCTATAGTCAGATCCAGTGGAAGGCCTGTCTTTTTAAGATGAACCGCCAGGCGGAATGTACAGACCCTCTGAGCGAATGTAACACCTTGGGTGAGTATCTTTCTGGCACAAGGTGGCAGGCCAAAGGTGGATTCCAATACATGCTTTCCTGTATCTTCGGGTTTTCTATAGACGGGATTTTTGCTTATATCAAGATTGCAGCTTTGGATTATGGCATCAAGACGTATTGGCGGCACCTTTTGAACTCTTTGAAGAAGCTCCCACTGATTGTCACAGACCTTTACAGGTTCGCCTGGTTCTACAAATACGGTTCTACCTTTGGGCACAAGTTTGCCGAATAGAGGTGCATTTATGAAATTACCATATGAGAGATTATTAAGGCAGTCCTGTTTGGGGAATATTTCAGTTTCAGGCCTGCCCATATCAGTAAGGATCTTCCTTGCGACAACTCTTGCTTTCTTAGCCACTACAGGCTCTTCAAAGAACAGCCAGACATGAAAACCCTTGGATTTGCTGCGTTCGATATATGAGAACATACCATAGCGTTTGGCACCTGCGACAAAGGCTATAGGCAACGTCAATTCATTTTCATCGAAATCCACAGCCAAAGTTTTTGTTTTATCGCCTGTTAGAAGATAAACACCATAAGGCTGATCGCCTTTAAGATGTGCCAGGATGACTTTGTCCGTTACGGGCTCTTTGACCTGCCTGACTTTGTCAGATTCCAGGTCGTATGTGCCGTAGACGTTTTCAAGGCCCGTAAAAAAGTTCTTGAATAGTTTTGTCTTTTCAGCAGTATTTAGTTTTGGCATTGAACCTGCTCCTTTATTTAAAATCCGCTATTTCTCTGTTCTCAAAGAAATAGCGGATAGAATTGCGGATAAGTTTCAGGGCAGGTGTATTTTTACAACAAATCTATGGCTTGTTGTAAAGTGGAAGTACTGCTGATAATAATACTCAAAATATAAGGGATTTCATCCACCAACTGTGAGGGATGGCACTTGTAGAGGGCTGGTGTCAGGTGGGATTTGTATTTGCTAAGCAAATATTTGACTATCCTGCATCTAAGATGCCAGTCGCTTATGTCTATACTGCTCTTGAAAATACCACTGATATATCTTTCTCTTTCTACAGTTTTTATAATTTCGGCTATTCGGTGCAGAACTATTTTTACATCATCTGGTCCGCCATTGATTGCATCAAGTATCGCAGCGGTATAGCCATTTGAGTAATTGCCCTGATAGTATCTGTCCAGCAAAGATATTGTATGAGCTAAAGTATCGTCAGGTGCAAATGCTGTGTTCGTTCCATCCCGATAAATGTGTTTTACAAAATCTGACAATATATCCTGTAATTGCATGGGGTTTTGCTTTTTCTGACAGTTATACTTAAAGTTTTTTGCTGCTGTATCTATTGGCTCATCGATTGCTTTCTTTAGAACTGTTTCGTCGAGTTTTTTGATTATCGACTCAATTATATCCTGGGGATTTTCAGAGGGCTGTGAACTCATCATAAGTCCTTTTTTTTGCTTTATTAGTGATTTCTTTTGGGTCATTATCTGTCAGAGGCGTAAATGGATGCGAGGCCCTGTCCATCCTTTTTGCAATCATCTTGCGTACATCTTCAACAGGTCTGTAGTAGAGTCGTCTTGAGTTGTCGATAATTTGCTGCTTATAGTTGGGTTGAGGAGCCTTGGTCGGACCTGGTGTTTTGATCTTGGTTATTTTACTTGCAATTCTTACAAGTGCTTCGCCGACACCAAGGTTTTGGAAATCTTTGATCTGAACTTTTTCCTGAAAATCTTTCAATAGATAGGATGCATCTTTCGTATCTACATTGAAAACTATGGTTGTTCCTGTACTTGCAAGGGCATCAATTTTTTCTATTTTGAATTGTTTTAAATACTGATGGGCCAAGGTAAGGCCGACATTGTATTTTCTGGTCTCCGCTATGATATCTTCCATGGAATCGGTGACAAATCTATGGGCCTCATCGAGATAGATATAGAAAGGTCTTCTTTTTTCTGCCGGTATTTCACTTCGGCCAAGAGCGGTCATGTGCATTATTGCCAGCAGAAATCCGCCTAGTATCTCAAGTACCTCAGAGCCCAGCCCTGAAAGATTGGCGATGAATATGTACCCCTCATTCATTATACGTGTAAAATCAATAAAACTGTGCTGCTGGGACAGCATAAGAGCGACCGTGCCGCCGACAAGTAGTTTGCTGAGCTTGTGCTTGGGCGGACCGAGGTCGGCTGCCGTGTATTTTGAGAAATCATTTATCCAAAACTGTCTGGCTACCTCGCTGTTTATGACTTCAAGAATCATTTTTCTGTTAATTTCACTTACCGCTGAGTTTTTCTGTAAGAGTTCGTATACATCTAAGAGAGAGGTACCTGTAATATGTTTTAGGCCGAATATCCCATGGCGAAGCAGATGCTCCATCCTGTCCCCCCAGCCTGTAACAAAGCTTTTCAAAACCCCAATAAGATCGTCTGTAGTTCTTCCAATATCCTGACCTGCTATAGGATACATCGGGTTCCAGATAGGCACCCAGTCAGGATCTGCCGGGTTAAAATAAATTACTTTACCAATCTTTTCTTTGGGTATAAATTCGAGCAGATCCTCTGCCATATCCCCATGCGGATCAAATACGGCTACGCCAAAACCGTTTGCGATATCGCTTAGTATCATATTTTTTTCAAGAAGTGATTTGCCCATGCCTGGCCTGCCTATGGTATGGATGTGCTTTGATCTCATCTTATCCGGTATGCAGATAGGTTCTTTGCGGTTTGCTATGGATGCATGGCCGATCAGAGTACCACAGCTTAAATCGATCTGCTCTCTGGATAAAGGTTCCAACATGTCGAAAGCAATCTGGTAGTTTTCAAATATATCAGCAGGAGGTACATGAACAAGTCCGACAAGCTCTGAAGAATTAACCAAAAAACCATTTCGAAAGGTCAGCCCAAGAGTGAACATATCCTTTATCTGATAAACAGAAATTTTATTTTTATAGTCAAGGTCGCTAAGAAAGTCTAGGGCCTTGCCTCCATATTGGAACAGACCAGCAAAAACAGAAAGCTGTTTTAAGTGCTGTGGATTATTTTCTGTGCCAAGTACTGCGACCCGAAACGATGCCGCAAAAAAAGGCTTGTCATTATGGGCCTTTGATTCCATTCTGCTTGCCATATTGTGAAGGTCTGCCGATGGTGATTGCTGGGCATACCTGGCAAGTACACCTAAGTTATTAATCTGGCCTATTAGGTATTCCATATCCGTCAATATCTGGACGTTGCGATGCCAGTTATTCTCAGGTCTGGACGGCTGGAAAAGTACCTGGCACATGCCGAGTCCTTCCGGTGGGATATGGGATATACTGCTGATAAGACTTTCAAATGGCGAATTTATGAGCTCATCCGGCCTGGTTAGAAGATGAAAATACGAATCCGGCGGGAAATAATCAAAGAACTGTATGTTTGACCAGTCACCTAAACTTATATCTGAGAAAATATCCTGATCGACGAGGCTTAGCTTACAATTTTGCATTTTGCCGGAAAACGAAGCCTCTATTATGGCAGCATCTTCTTTTGAGCAGAGAAGGTTTAGACAGATTGATACCTGGTTGCCAATGATCTCCAGGCCTGCTCTGTTTTTTAAGCAGGAAAGTTGTTTTAAGAAAAGCTCCGCCCGTTGCCAATTAAACGGCTGTTGCGGTGATATCCATACCTTTAACCGGACAATATCTTCAGCAGATGGCTTGGGCTCGTAGGTAATTATATTTTCAAGGCTTTGTAACTGTGATTGTTTGTTGATGACGATGGGAGTATAGGGTGGCTCTAATGCCACAGGATCAGGCCAGATTTCAGGGTTGCAGCCCTTGGGCAATTCTGTCTGGATTATCTGTCTTGCCTGAGAAGCCAGCATAAACGGTCCGGCCTGGGCAAGTAGATGTTTTTCATATTCTCCCATAGTTTAACGCCCTGTTTGTTGAAGTTTCTGTATTATAAACGGGTGCTGCTGGAGTACTTTGCAGAAGGTGCATTTCAGAATTGCTCCGTTGGACTCCAGAAGCTCTGACGGAATAACTTTCCTGTATTTTGAAAGGTACTCATCCGCAGCCGAAAGTTTCTCAGATGCCGATAGACTATGCCAGTAGAAAGAAACCTTAGCTGAAATCTCATTTTTGGTGTATTCCTCAGCTCGCTGCATTGCAAAGGCCTTGAGTACCGCATATAGACCTCCTTCATTGCCTGTATTGGCTATGGTAAATGCAGCGATGTCGCCATTGCTCCCGTAGATTTTACTTAGGGGCCTTATGCAAAATTTCCAACATTCGGTAAGCGGTATATTGAGAGGTTCTTTTAAGTTCAATACCTTTTCATTAATGTGTTTGAAGAATTTTGCTATACACAACTTAAATTCCTCCCAGGTTTCTATTCTGGCTTTATTATATTGGAAGCTGCCTACCGCCTCGTTGGCCAAATTGTAAGTCTGCTCAATCGTTCTCTGAGGACTTATATATTCCAATAATCCGTCAAGCTTACTCATCTGCATTTCTTTCTATAATCTTCTAAACATTGCTGAAGTTCTCTGAAGCCCCTCGGTGTAAGATCTTATAAGGATGCTGTAATCTCTGGCATATTTCTGAGGATTGTTTGCGTCAATCGAAGATGACAGTGTATTACCGCTGTACGCTATAAACTGCCTTATGATCTCGACCTGCTGGTCCCAGCTGTTGGGAGCTATATACCTGTCAAACACATCTGCCACGTAACGTTCAAAGACTTCGGCCTTAAGGCCATCCGCAATAATATCAAGTACACCTCGCATACCTCCGTTCGTCCCATCCAGTGCATCCTGGCAAGCTGAAGCTATATCACCAGATCTTTTGCGGTACTCTCTTTCCAGCAACTCTTTTGCTCTGCCGTAAGCCTCGCTTGAAGCAAGTCTGCCTCCTCTGCCGACACATTGGGTATAATGATAGTTATAGTAATCGGTAATGATTTTACTAAACTGCCTGAAATCCTGAACAGTATTTGAATTGAGCTGATACTGCATCCGGGCCTCGTCGTGGACAATGCCTATCCGGCTTGCGATAGTTCTTTCATCCAGCTCTGCCATAAGTGAATCTATTAGTGCCATGATAGTTTCCTTTCTTTTTAAAATCTTTTTATCAACTGGTTAAATTTTTCCATACTATTTACATAGCCCAGAGCGATAGCTTCATAATCCCGGGCGAACCGCTCAGCCGGTTCGTTTTTCAGTTCCAAAGGTAGATAATTTGCAAGCCTTTCCATCGCACATCGCATAAACTCTACTTTCTCTGACCAGCTGAGGTTATCTACGGACTGTCTAAAAACTGCAATTATGTACTTTCGACGACGGTCTTGTTTGTAGAAGTCGGTCATCTCATCAAATATTTTTCTCATCCCGCCAGCGGTGCCATCCTTTGCTCTTTGGAGGGCAGTTTCTATGCCACCGTCATTGGAGAAAGTGTTTTGGGCAAGCTCAATAGCCTGGCTTTGACTTTGCTTTTGATCTATCGATTCGATCCGGTCAGTTGCCTGATAGCATCGAAGATGAATATAGAAAGCCGTTATCGTTTCCAGGAACTCTTGATGATTTTCCACTATCACAGAGTCCAGAATAAAAGATGCTCTTGCTGAATCAATTTTACAGCCAAAGTTTTGAGCTATAGCAAGTTCATCAATCTCTGCTATTACTTTGTCGAAGATATTAAAGCTTTGCTGCCGGGATTGATTGTTAGAAGATTGGAGGCTGGTATCCTGTGAAATTAAATCTCTGTGTGTCTTTGCTTTGACGGCATCGAAAAGCTTGAAAACATCATCATAGTCGCTTTTCTTCGCAAAACCAGCCAGTTTGATACACAGGCCTATATCAAGCAATGGGAAGAATTCCCTTTGTCTTCTAACTACTGGCGGCGTCCCGCAGATAATGGAAAAGAGCTTGTCTCCGAAGTATTCGGGATAACATTTTTGTTTGATGTAAAACATGGCAAAACAACTCAGCATTTCTTTGGCCTCGGATGTTTTTGATGTCATAAGGTTCCGCCTTATAATCCGCCAGAAATGATTCCTGTTATCAGCAGTAAGGTAATGTGAACTGCTTTTTATACAATCCCCGAGTTGCTCTGTATTTGAATCTATTAAGAAAAAACCGTTTTTAAGTGAACTGATAATGACATCTTCTTTTTCAAAAACGGCCTCTATTAATTCTGAGATAGTAGTAACCGGAATGATGCAAAGCGTATCCCGATCAAAGCATTGCTCAATCAGATTACTTTGAGGATAGATGAATTTTGATATAGTATTATCTTCTGCTGCTGTCGACATCTTGGCTTCTACAGATGCTACCGGCCCGATATCGCCATCAGCTGAGGAAATATGGCCCGTAAAGAGGGTATTTGCAGTTACAGGAATATGGAGTGCCGCAGACAACATGGCCATAAACACAGATAAATCCGCCGAAAACCCACTTACATTAACAGCAGTATCGAGCTGTGAGGCGATATCAGGATTAACAGCAGATATTTCATAGCAAGGCTCTGGTAGTCCAAGGGTCTGTATGATTGTATCTGTCAGCGGCAGGATATTGTTTTGGATATGCTTTTGGGTTTTATCGCTGAAAATCACAGAGCCTGTGAATCTGATGCGGGGAACGCCAGTTTTATATGAAGCTTTAGCGATAATCTCAGAGATTGCCACTAAATCAGTTGACTGCTGTGAGATAAGCACCGTCTTGGCTTTCCCGATTTTTCTGTTTTTTTTATTTTCCATATTGAAATCATTTCAACTCAATTTGCAATGTTCCTGCTTTAAAACCCGCAAAGATTCTAAGGATTACCATGCCATCCAAAAGTTTGATTGATCTTGGTGGTACAGGTTGAGATTTTTCTGAATCTGCCGCTAATCTGATGTTCTCATCCTTGCCGTCCATTTCAATCAGCAGGTCATTTTCAGTAAGCCTGCCTTCCCATAACACTCTCCCCGTTGAAAGTTTTACTGTATATGTCCCGGCTATGATTTTGCCGATTCTGTAGTTGGATTTTTTATTCAAAGTTAAGGTCTCGAGCATTCTATTGTTCCTGAAGATGATAAGTTTGCGGTCAAGGCCCTGATTTGCGATTGAGAGTATTTGTGGATAGCTTTTTAAATCCTCAGATCGCTCGGCCCTGAGGAAATTGTCATGGCTACAAAATTCTTCCAGGAAGAGTCGAAAGTTGTCAAAACCCTGCCTGTATTTATCCTCTTTGCCCAAGCGGTTAATCTCACAAAAGGCCTCTTTCAATGCCGTCATTGTATTGTCGGCATTGAGGGCTTTTTGTAGTATCGGTATAAAGAAAAGTTCTCTGTTCACGATAAGCTCCTAATTTATATTTTCTGCGGCTAAGCACACATTTTTCCAGAGGCCAGCTTTTTTGACGGCCTCAGTAAAGTCGGGATGATGTGCCAGAATTTGGGCGGTGTTTTTCCAGAGATCAGGAATTGAGACCTGCTTTTGGCTGCCATTGTTATTAGTCCACCTTGTGCCCGCAAATCTGCTGAACGTCGCTTTACTCAAGCCAAAATCGCTCAGGATACTTTGATAGTCGTTTGTGCTCTCAGCAAGGGAGGTGAATATTCTCAGTATCAGTTTCTTTAAGATTGCTCTACCAAGACTTTTTATTGCCGGTCTCTGGTAATCAATGTTATCTGCCTTTTCATCAGCTACCGTTCGGGCCAATCCATCTGTTGTTATCTGTTCTTTTATCAGTGCGGGAAACACGTCTGCTTCAATATTTTGCTTTGCAATGCTATCAAGGCTCTGTAGTGTGATTAGTTTTCCGCTAAAAAGTGAACTGTCTATCAGTTCCTGGATGTCCTGCTGGCCGCAGCCGTTGGTAATATTCTGATTGAACCACTTTTTGAACATCTTTGAAGTCATCGCACAAGGTATCCACAAATACAAATTCTGGCTGTTGTACTGATAACAGATTCTTCGAATAAACTTTTGCTCTACGCGTCTGCACTCCAGACAGGACAGGTAGAAATGCCTGAAAACAAGATTCTGCAGTAATTTGGCCGCCATAAACTCTATCTCCAGTTCATCTGACAGGTTTTTTGACTGTATATCTGATAAAACACGGCCGTTATATGCCTTGTAATAATAGCGGCAGTCAGGGCCGTTAGTTTCAGGTTTATCCGAAGAATTGGAGTTCTTATCCGGGATATTGAGGAATTTTGACAATGTAAGATCAAACGCCTTCTCGAGGATTATCTGGTTATTGTTACACCATCTTCTGGACTGAGGCTGATTTTTGAGTTTTACAAGAAAATCAACTATGACAAGTGCCCTTGAATCTTTAAACCTGAAAAGGTCTCTGTTTTGATGCAGTTCGGTAAGAGCTTTTTTGTCGCCCGACTGTGCGATTCTGGAAGTCAGTTCAATCAGGGACAGTTGATTATAGTCGTTAACAGCCGGGACGTTTTCTCTGATTTTGGTTAATGAATTTTGCATTTTCAGTAGCTCCTCATTAAGGCTTTCTTTTGGGCCAGTTTTTTTGTTATTAGCTGCCGTACAACAAAGTTGATTCTTTCGTGAACTGATCTGAAAAGTCCGATCGCATCTGGTGTATCTTCGATAAGTCTTATTTTTTCGTCAATTTCCCGAAAGTCATAGGACAGCTTTCCAAAATCCAACACAATCGAAGTCATAGCAGTTGTTTCGATGCCACTGTTGATAAACCTGAGGCACAATTCCACGCCGTTTAATTGATTATTTGAACTGTCACTGAATAGAACGACATCGCTCAAAGTGCCCTGATCTTCTAAAAGCCATTGGATTTGCTCTATAACTTCAGGAGCTGGTGAAGCAGTGTTTTGAATATCGAGTTTTTTATAGGAATCAGCAAACTCCCTGAAAACTATTCTGCTGTTTAATCGGGCAGAACTTATTTTTCGGATTACAACTTTACCCGTAAGAGGCTGGTTAAAAAGATTTTTTGCTTTCGCTAAAATTATGGGGGCGATGTCCGGTTCTATGACATATTGCTTATTTTGCATTATCTGTACATAATTAGTGAGACGGCGAATATCCTTTTGATATTTTCTTTGGCCATAAATTTTACTCAGCTGTGTATATATTGATAAAGCCTGCTGCAGGGACCATGTCTTTTTAAGAAGCTCTGCGTACCTTTCAAAAACCTTTGGCAAGGTTTCTGGAGAAACTTCTGATATTTTGCTCAGCTTGACATGAGCATTAATCTCTGAGACTATATCAGTCTTTTCACGGGCCTCCTTGGCCTTTAAGAAAAGGCTTGCCTTTTCAAATCCGAGAGCTTCGACTTTCTCATAAAGTTTATCGAGCTGGTCATATTCGCGGTTTGCTATGTGCTCTGTGATCTTAAGGCAGAGCTTTTCAGCTTCCTTTTTGATTCTTTGCTGCCGCCTGTTTTTGATAGCTTCTAAATCCACAGCTGCAAAGCTCCTGCAGTTTCTTACCGGAATTGTATGTGAAAATTCAAGTTGCCGCTGTTTGTAAGTATAAACTTCAGATTCGCCGGTCTCTTTTGCTAACAGAATTTTCATCGAGTTGTCTTTCGGCCAGCAAACGGCAGAGATAATTCCTTTGGGGATATCAAAAATTGCGACAGGTTCGTTATTTCCGGACTGCCATAATTTAAGGCTACCATCTTTGTGCCCGGCCGATACGATGTTATCTTCGCAAAGACAGATAGCATAAAAACCCAAATGATGAGCAGGAAACTTATGTATTTTATTTCCGCAAGGATCAAACAATACAATTACCCCATCAGTTCCAGGCCATAGCCAGCAACCCGCTTTCGCCCACCATAGAGGTCTGATTAAAGCTGCCATTGAAGGCAGTTTGGGAATTGGTAAAGTATCAATAATGTCGCTGCTGTTTATATCCCACAATAACAGCTTTCCATTTTTAGTTATGCCGGCAAGTCGGTCTTTGGCTGCTTTGAATAACGAACAAACAATAATATTATTTTCCGTGGGAAGCTTTTGAGGGTTTCTGGAAATATCCGGACGCCATAAAAGAGTCCTGCCTGAAATGTCGCTGGTCGCTATAGTATAATTGTCCAGCATGCATACTGAGAGTATGGAGCAACCCTGAATAAATTTGTCAATATGATATTCAGTACCATCCTGGCTGCTCCGTATGAGCCGATAGAGCAGGCCGGATTTGGTTCCTGCAACAATGGTATGCTTGTCTTTACTTGCCTCTATCGAATAGATACTGTTACCAAGAGACAGTTCCAGGATTTTCCTGACTTCTCCTGACTCTGTGCAATATGTAAAAATGCCCGGATTTATACCACCGCTACCTATAAGAAGTGTATCTGTCGACAAATTTTCTTTTTCGTTAAATGTAGTCTTCATAATTTACTCTTTGGATTAATCTTCACTTGAAGGTCCCATTTCAATAATATCTTTGAGCTCATCATCAACCAGTAAATCCCGACCTATATTTCTTTCGTACGAGTCCGAATCATCTTGTGGAGATTTTCTCGGATTTCCACCGGGATACTCTTTCTTGGAAGCTTCTCTTATCGCTTCATTTAGCTGCTCACAAGCTTCATCGATTTGCTCAGCAAGATTTTCAAGTCTTTTTATAAAAGCCTCCTGTTGCACTTCGGCTTCAGATAACCTGTCATGTGGACTTTCGGTATTAAGAGATCCTTTGCCGGACGAAATAACAGAAAGATTTTCTTGGCATTTCTCCAATTGTTCATCTATCCAATCTCTATATTCGTAGAATTTCTGAAGGCAGTGTTCAGCTCCTGTTACAGCTTCTTCTTTTTTGGCATAAAGCTGCTCGGCCAATGGGCATTCAGAAAAACCGTCTTCGTCTACCTTTGGCAGTTGCCTGGTAGCCCTGAGAGTTTCATCAATATGGCGTTTAGCTGCCGGCATATACTCTTCAATATCCGGAGCTGCGATCCTGTCTGCATCTGATTTGTATATTGACATATTACGATCTCCTTCCAGAATTTATTCTGCTTTGCAGGTCCTGCTGTACCTGCTCACTTTCTGCTTTTGCATCTTCTGCTCGCTGGTTGTTGTCTTTCAAAAAATCCATCTCTTCCAGTACCGATGTTTTGGCATTGGCAAGCTCGTTTATCGTTTCTGTTGTACGTATCTGGCTGCTTGCATCTGATAACTTCTCGAGATCAGACTGAGCAGAATCATGCCGGTCGTCAATTTCATTTGCATAATCCTGTGTTTCTTCCTGAATACCCTCAAGGTCGTTATCTTCCTGATCAAATATTTCTACAGTTTCATCTTCAGCTGCATCTACCAGTGACTCCAGTTGTTCCGTACCCTCGGCAGTTGTCTCAAGATCGAGCTGTTCATGCACATCGCGAACGGTCTCGGTGTCTTCGGTCAGTACTTCAAGTTCTTCTTCTTTTTCATCCATCTGATTGTCGAAATCTTCCACAGTCTCCTCAACTTCGTTGTGAGTCGGTAAATCTGATTTATTAGCCATTTGATTGCTCCTTAAATTTGAGTCTGATAGATTTTTTAATGCCTATACTGATAAAAGAGATTAGTTTTTCGGTACATGGTTTCATGGTCTTATCGAAGCGATTGAACAAGCTTTCGGCATATTCACCTAATGCCTCATCTGGTAGTAGATCGGCATCAAGAAGATGCCTGAATTTTTTTTCTGTGTGTTTGACTAATTCCTGGTAGTTGGCACAGAGTTTATTTTTGATTACACGCAGTTTTTTAATAATAGTGTTTAATCCTTCACTCGTTGCTTGTGTTTTTGCTAATTTTGCGATTTTTTCTCTTTGTGTTATTAGTTTTTTGATTTGGGCAATTGTAGCAGATCTTTTTTCGTCGAAGCTGTCCATATGATCTTTGAACTGATCCAATTCATCTGATATTTTTCTGATTTGGGCTTCTTTAAACCATTTCTGATCTAATATGATTTTGCATAACTGGGTGTCATCAAGAATAGTTGAGATATCTAACTTTTCGTGCAAATTTATAGTTTTTATTTTCTGAGGATAGTGATATCCCTGCGTAAAGAAAAATGCGTGGCCTGGTTCAAGCCTGGCTATATCCTGCATCTGAATGCCGTCAAAAAGCATACTGCTGCCCAGTTGTTCCCTGTCTTCATTATGAACCTGCAGGAAAGCTAATTTAGAGGCCGGTGTTTTGAGTGCACCCGAATCAAGAGCTGATGGATGCTGGTCACTTAGTATTATGGCTACTCCCAGGGCTCTTAGCTCGACCATCATTTGGTAAAGAAAATCGGATAGTTGAGATTTTGGGTCGGCGATTTGCTCAGATGCGACCGAATTAGTTGAAGAGCCAAAGATATTATGGGCTTCTTCGATAATGATTGCATACCTCAAAGGGCCCTTATAATTTGGTGAAGTTTTAAGAATTGTCCTTATTAAATTGAATATGAATAGCGTTAGCAGGCATTTCTTTTCTGTGGTCAATTTGTCCAGTTCAATAATACCAGGGTGTTTCATTAATTCTTCTATATCAAGTCCGTTTCTATGCCGGAACACTTCACCTATAAGCAATTGAGTAAGAACACCTAGTCTTACCTCGATGACGGTTTGCATATCTGAACGGGTATTTGCTGAATATCCCTTTGATTCCAGTACATCCTGAACCACAGCTATGAGGTCCGACATGACCGGAGGTTTGTTTCGGTCAGGATATTTCTCGTATATTCTTTCCATAGCCTCGCTTAAAAGTGACGGCAATGAACCGCATGAAACTGGAAGAACAGCCTTAAAACAGGCCAAGGTGTTTTCTATGTGTTCATTAACCGATATCCCTTCAAGTTTTTTTAGAGGATTTATCGCCAAGGGGCTGGTTTGCCCGCCAGCGACAAAAATTTGCGTATCTTTTGCCAATTTGCGGATAGAAGGATCGGTATGATCAAAAAATTTCTTTATTGCACGGTATTCGGTCTTTGCAGACTCAATTACCAAAAAAGGAATTCCCTTTTCCCATAGCTGGAGCATTATATTAAAATTCGTTGTCGTTTTTCCTGCTCCGGGGAGCCCAAGAGAAGAAAGGTGTTTTTTTAAGACGTTCAAGGCTATCCCCCTGGGAATCCCGTAGTCATCATGGCCAAGTAAGATCAAGTCTTTGGGGTCTATGAATTTAGGATCCGTGTTTTTTCTGATACAAAATGGTGGCCTTGACGATGCAACTAACAGGCGGAACGCTCCAATCAGTTCATCCACAGTAGCATGTTTCGTCAAAGACCGTAAATCATCATAATCTGCTTCCGGTTTGCTTGTGCCAAGTTTTTCGTTGTTATTTTGAACGATTTTGTAAGAACCTTTTGTAAAGGCAGCCTCAGCGATTATCGAACTAAGAAGTTCTACGCACGCATCGCTTTGGGCTGTTATGCTAATGTCAAATCTTAGATGTGGTTTGCGAAGAGATTCATGGAATTTTCTCTGCTGCCTGAAAATGTCATCGGCGAGAGGATCTTTGTACGTAAAAGGCTTTAAAGCCTGAGCTGGGTTTGCAAATCTTGATTTGTTTTCTGAAAAATCAACTCTTTCAAAACTACCACAGGGTTCATACTCCTCATCCCAGCTGCGATTAATACTCCCCAGATGTGCCAGATATCCTGTATGGGCATGTAACTGCTCAGATACGTTTGCAGGTTGGATCTTTATTTTAACCACTACCGGCTCGTCCACTTTATCCAATACCCTGTCAAGTGTGAGGAAATCATTCTTTTGATTAGGCTCAAACGGACTTATAGTGTAATAGCAGGCGGGGATTTTGGCATTGAACATTGAATTATGCAAAGGCTGAACAAAATCTTCCCTGCGTATAATAGAGCAACTTGATTCCAAACCTTTCGGCTCAAAGAAAAACTTAGACACCTTTTCGAATTCATAAAATCTTCCGAGCATACTTCCCGTTAAAAGACGCTCTAAATTTTTCAATTTTTGGGATTTCTTTGCGTACAGCTTCAAATAAAGTTTCAATCTGTCCTGTTTGTTCGCCAGTTTTGTCGAAGGATTGTAGATATAAAGTATTTCTGCCGCAGATTGGTCTGCTCTTATATTTGAAAAAGCCCTTGCTATGTGTTCAAAGGATTGCCAGATAGTTTTGCGAACATCGCCATCTGCAGCGGCCTGGAACTGAGAAAAATTCACATCGGGAACCTGGGATATTGCAAATATTGTGCTTTTGAATTCGTTTTCTTCTGCCTTGTCCATTTTTAGTTATCTCCATATTTAGCAGTTAGTTAGGTGCTCTATTTGGTCATTAGAGCTTTTCGGCTAAAGTATATTGGAGTTTGGACGGGGAAATCTTTCAGAGAAAATCAGAAAATATGAAAATTTATATTGATGTTATTTTATTGGTGGACTGTTTTAAGACCTGAAAACTATCAACGCTATCACAGGAACCCCTATAAATAACATTATTGTTGTTTTCAGATGGTCAGCAAACCAAAAAAATCCTAAAAAAGCACCGTATCCAAGCAATGCAATTGCTATTACAGTTAGCCCGATTTTCCAATGCTGCACAAGAAATACGACAATAGTTACAATAATCGCGTAAGGCATAAAAACTATGTCAAGAATAGTTGTTTTAATGTCTTCTTTACGGCGTTTTTTTGCCTTATCTTCCTCTATTGCTCTGTTTATTCTTTTTAGAAGTTCATCGGCCTTTTCTGAATCAGGACATATTTTTAGAGCTGCCTGACACGCAGCCTGTGAATTTTCCAAAGAGTTTGCTTCCAGAAGTTGTTCCGCAGATGACATTTCGTGATTAAAAGTTTTGGCAACTTCCTTTGCCTGTGATTCAGCCTCAGATAGTTTTTCATATTCTGACCAAATCTTTTTTGCGGCTTCAATCTTATTCCGGACCTTATCAAAATCAGCTGATCTTAATAATACCCTCGCCTCCTCTATGTATTTTTTTACATAAGCCTGGTCAGTCTGGATAATTTTAAGAAGATCGGATGCGTCTTTTGATCCCGGGCATATTTCCAGTGCACCCTGACAAACCTCAAGTGCTATCTCTAAATCCCCTTGTTTTTGATGCTGCTTGACGGATAAAATCCTGGAATTAAAGCTGTCGGCAATTTGCTTTGCTTGTGCTTCTATTTCAGATAAAAGATCAAAACTTCGCCATAGATTTTTCGCTTTTTTAATATTTTCACTGACTTTATCAAATTTGGCTGATAGCAAATATTCTTGTACATCCTTCAGGGTTTTTTCCGCAACTCTCTGGTCAGTCTTGATATCTTTAATAAGAGCGGCAATTTCCTCTGAATCCGGACATAATTGCTGGGCTGTATTTGCCGATCCAAGGGCTTCATCAAGGTTTCTTTTCAAGAAAAGTTCTTTGGTTTTCTGCTTGGAATGACAGTATATTGTTTCGACTTCCAGTAGATTTACGTTAGCTAATTTTATCTCTTCCAATGATGGGTATAGGTTTGCTGCCTTGTCCAAAAGCCCATGGGCCCGTTCAAATCTGGATGCTCTAATCTCAGAGATTGCTTTGTTTATAAGATGGTTAGCTTCTGTTTTGTTAGAATTGATACCATCATAAATTCTTTTGGCCTCATTGGATTTTGGGCAAATCTTCAAGGCATTTTTTAACTTTGCTTCCGCTTTATCGAGTTTTCCAGAGTCAAACGATGTTTGAGCTTGTTTTAGCAAATCAAGATATTTGTCGCGATTACTGAAAATGTTTTCCTTCTTGCTGTTGCTAATAAACTCACTGTCTGATTGAATTACTTCAATCTTCTTAATTGTTTCGGCTACCTTATTGAACTGGGCACAGTTAAACTCATCTACTGATCGGTAAAACAGAGATTCAACTTTTTCTAGTTTAGAATCAGTATCGCTCTGCAGCTTTAAGGCCTTACTGCTTTTAGGTGCTTGGGTTAAAGCTTGCAAAACCTGTTCTTTGGCCCGTAAGAGCCTTTTGCTTTTACCCGCAATAAGTGCGTTCTCCAAAGCCTGATTGTAATGTGTTGATCTGCTTCTACAGTCATCAAGCAACTTTAGTATATCACTGTGATTGGGCGTAATATCAAGGCAATTTTCAAGCAGCTTTTCGGCCTGCTCAAAATTTCCTCTGTCCATGCAACCGATAGCTTCCTTCCACTGATTACCAAACTGGGTACTGAGGGACCTCAATCTTTTTAACTGTTGTTTGGCGGTTTTATGGCGAGCTACAATTTTTAATACTTCATTCCAGAGCTTGATGGCTTTTTCAGGATTGCCATTAGCTTCTGCTTCGGTTGCCTCTTGTATAAGTGATTCTAACCTTTGCTGTTTTTCTCTCAAATCTCTGATGAGTTCAACAGCACGTTTATTAAAGTCTCCTGCACCTTCCCGCAAGATTAATTCAAGAAGTTTGATTGCTTCCACAGGACTTTCGTCCTTGAGCGTCTCGACTTTCTGCTGTCTTTCTTTCAGGGTGTAATATGAAGCCACATTTTGACCACAGCCAGGACAATGTTCTACGTCAAGACGAACCTCTCTATTGCAGATAGGGCATAAGCGAAATATTGAATCCAAAGATGTATGACAATTTTCACAGCTGGTTGTATCAATATTCAAATTAACATGGCCGCATTCAGGGCAGGAAATATCTACGCTTATTGCCAGGCCTTTTTTTAGTCGATTAATGTCGCTTATCAGTTCATCAATATTACCGTACCGTTTTTGAGGATCCTTCTGAAGGCATTTGCCAACGATCTGTCCCCATTTATGTAATTCACCGGTTAACTTTGGTGGTTGTTTATTTATGTGTTCGTCTCTGAGCTGTTTAAAATTTCCATAAAAGGGAGGCTTGCCCGCCATGATCTCATAAATTACAACTCCGAAACTGTATATGTCACTGACAGGGCTTATATTTAGCTCGTCATGAGAAAACTGTTCAGGAGACATATACAAAGGCGTTCCAGCGATAGTTAAGTTATGCTCAGTTGCAGAAGATATATCTGAGATATTACAGGATATGCCGAAATCAGTGAGCTTGACTATAAAGTTGTTACCATTTCTGCAAAGAAGGATATTTTCAGGTTTTATGTCTCTGTGTACCAGACCTGCCTTATGAATTACTCTGATAGCAGAACAGCTCTGTTCCAGCAAGGCTAGGCCTTCTGTTATTCTTCTGTTTTTATTGTGACGGTTTTCGCTCAACCAGCCCCTTAAACTTCCGCCGTCAGCATACTCCATTGACAATAGAACCAGAGAAAAGCCTTCATACTGTGCGGTATGGATGTCATAAGTTATTACGATATTAGTATAATCGTCAATGGAGCTTCGAGAGGCAAGTTCCCGACTCAGTTGATTGCACGTTTTTTCTACCTGACGGCTGTCACTAACTACTATCTTTAAGACAACCTCATGCCCTCGTTCGGTATCATAAGTGTGATAAACATTAGCATCCTTCTGACCGAGCCTTCTAATAATGCGATATCTGTCTTTGATGCCAAGATATTGACCTGGCAAAAGCTCAAGAATATTTTTTCTCCCTGTCAAGCCGGTAAGAAAGAAATTTGTTACAGAAACATCTTTGGACAAGGAAGGATTCTGCCAATTAGCTTGATTGTACTCAGCCTTCAATTCCTTAACTAAAGTATCGTTCCTGAGCAGCATTTCAACTTCCTTTTGACATTGTGGGCAACTGGCTAAATGAGCCTGGAATTTATGCTCCTCACTTTTGCTTAGGCTTTCAGTAGCATATAATTTTACTTTGTCAGATTCAGGGCAACTCATTTAGCTTTAAACTTTCAGATAGTTTTCAATAACTGTTGTTCTATTTGACGCAACTCCTTTAAAACTCTGCAATTTGCTATATAGACTGCGTTAGTTGAGATGCTTAGCTGTCTCGCAACTTCGGCAGTTGGTATTTCAGAAAGGCTATGCAACTCAAATGCCTTGAAGGTGTCCGGCGAAAACTTCCTGCGGGCCTGATGAATGCAGTGCTTTAAAACAAGTTTCCGCCATTCTGTATTCCA
>JACNGQ010000158.1:26123-27945 GCA_014384025.1 Planctomycetota bacterium
TTGTGTCGAGGTTACCCATTCCATTTACATAAGCCCTTATATATAGTTGAATAATAACCCGAAACAGGCGTAAAATCAACCTTCAGGTTCGGCTTCGATAATTTAACATGCCTGTTCTGGATAAAACCGGCGAAACAACAAAACTAGAAAGCAGTTGAGTTTTACCCTAAGTCCTTTATAATAAGCAAATAATCTTTACAAAACACTAATAGTTGATCAGTATAAAATGATGTATTCAAATAGTGGATAGTATATAACAGGTTTCTATTGACGATGAATAATGAAAAAATGATATCTTTGTTTGGGTATGAATCAGGTGCATGCGAAATAAACGGCCTGCGGGATTATCCGCTTTTATTCGAGCGAGCCTCCGGACAAGGCGGAAAAGAGCTTGATGAAAACTTTGCCGAATGGAAAAAATCTAAAAGAGAGTTTAAAGTCGAAGAAATAAAAGGGACATGGAAAAAGCTGGGAGATAATGGCCGTACATACCTTATAAGTTTCTATCCTGATAATACCTTGTTGGAGCAACATTGCGGTGAAGGCAAAAAGACTGACAAAAAACCTTCATGGGAGGGAAGATGGGAGTTGGTGGATGGTGTCTTGAAAACCCATATTTCAAAATATCAGGTCTATTATTTTGCAAACAAGACAACTGAAAAGCATTCGGGGATAGAGTACATAGATGAACTTACTCCTAATGCTTGTTATACCTTGACTCCGTATAGGCCATTTGACTAAGGTTGAAAGATTTAGCGGAGTTTAAAGATAATTAGCCGCTAAAGCTATTGCCACAATCAGGACAATAATTTGGATTACCCATAAGCCGTTTGTCGCATACCGGGCATCTTCTCGATAAGCTAAAAACTTTATCTCTGGTCTTAGAGCCGGTCAACAAAATCAAAAGAGCAACAATTATAGTAATGGCAGTGCCCGTAAGATAATTGCTGCGAATATGATCTGCGAATTCCGGCAGTCCTGTTTCACTTAGCCAATTAGCAATCAAAACAATATTTCCCATAAGGAAAATCATTCCTATCAGCCCAAGCAAAATAATTTTTCTTAAACCAAGTGCCATCGTTTCATCCTTTCCAAAAAATAAGTAATCAGTTTTTGATATTAACCAGTACTGATCTTAGCGCCAGAACTCCCAAAGCGCAAGGCTCATTTTCAGAAAATTTTTTAATGGCTCATAAGTCAATATCTTACGCGCACTTAGAAACAAAAAAAACTGATCTAATGGTGATTTTGCTTTTATTTCTGGGGTTTTCGTCTGGCATTTGCGAAGTTAATGAACATAGCATCTTTATCTTTTGAAGAATTGTTTGTATTCCTCAGACTTGCACATTTGTCGGCAAACCGCCTCAAAGCTGCTTCAAATCTGGTTGAGAGTTTCCAGCCAGTCTGCCCCCCGTACCTTGAATTGAAGCTGCTGATGTGCTCAATCAGTCCAATCCTTGAAAGCTTGGCTCTGGCCCTTTGCAGTATTCGGCGGGACATATTGTATTTATTTTCAATATAGACAAGATAGGGCACTATATTGTTAGCCCACTTGAGCTCGAACAGGATACAAGCTGCCGCGTGCTGCTGGTTGCGATTGCCAGGGAAAAGCATCTCAACCATGTCCGAATAATCGGAGATTTCTTTGCGATGATTGAAGCTGATTTTTGTGTATTCGGTCATTTTACATTTTCACCCCGGTCTTTTTGTATAAAATATAGGCTTCGACGCGGGACATATGAGTCGAAGCCATGTTAAAAAAAGTGAGGTCTGTATTTATATTTTTTGGTTTGCACCGGAAAATTGGCTATTGCGGGATTTG
>JACNGQ010000048.1 GCA_014384025.1 Planctomycetota bacterium
ACAATGCTATAGGGGCGTCTGCGTCCTGCTTCAGTAAAAATCCCCCCTCCCCCATAGCCAACATATCCGGGAGGTGAGCCTTTAGGGGTAGAAACAGTATGAGTTTCTTGGAACCCACTCATATTGATGGTAATCAGGTTGCTTTCACCGCCGTACATGGCTTCAGCCAAGGCAAGTGCCGTTTCAGTCTTGCCCACGCCACTGGGCCCGACCAGAAGCATTACACCAACCGGCCTGTTCGGATTCTCGATACGTGCGCGGGATGTTTTTATGCGTTTGGCAATTGCTTCCAGCGCGTGGTCCTGGCCGATAACACGTTGCTTGAGCCTCTCCGACAGATTCAGGACCGCTTCGATTTCGTTCTTTACCATTCCACCGACCGGAATCCCCGTCCAATCTGCAACTACTGAACTAACGGCCTGTGAGTCAACACACGGAAAAATCAGAGGTGTTTCACCCTGTAATTCTGTGAGTTGCTCCTGCAGTGACTTAAGCCCTTTGAGCAATTCTTCCCTGTTCTCTGACTCTTGTGATTTTTCGAGTTCCCCCTCGTTAGAGTCGCCAGTTTCGGTTTTTTCTTCAGTTTCAGAGTCTTCTTTTTCGCAAGACTGGGCTTGTTCGATAGTGCCCTCACCGCTTTTGCATAATCTGGCTCTAATGTCTAAAATAGCCTCAACCAGCTTTTTCTCTTTTTCCCACTGTTCTTCTAATTTTGCCAGTCTTTCGCGTTCAGCTTCGAGTTTCTCCGTGATTTCAGATTTGCGAACTGTGTGGTCTGCACCTATTAAGGCTTCTCTGCCGATGATTTCCATTTCCGTTTCCAACGCTTGAATCCGCCGGCGGCAGTCCTCCAATTCCGCGGGCACCGCATGCTGGCTGATTGCGACTCTTGCGCATGCTGTATCAGTAAGGCTTACGGCCTTGTCGGGTAGTTGCCGTTCGGGTATATATCTGTGCGAAAGACGGACTGCCGCGTCCAGGGCTTCGTCCAATACCTGAACACGGTGATGATTCTCAAGTTTCGAAGCTACTGCCCGCATCATCATTACCGCCTTATCTTCTGTAGGCTCGTCAACCTTAATTACCTGGAATCTGCGAGTAAGCGCTGGGTCTTTCTCAATATATTTTTTATATTCCGACCATGTCGTGGCTGCGATAGTCCGCAAAGTACCGCGGGCTAGCGCCGGCTTGAGCAAGTTTGCTGCATCGCCCGTACCTGCCGAGCCCCCGGCGCCGATGAGAGTATGTGCTTCGTCGATGAAAAGGATTATTGGCTTGGGAGAGCTTTGAACCTCTTCAATAACCTGACGTAGGCGGTTCTCGAATTCTCCTTTCATGCTGGCACCGGCCTGTAGCAGTCCTACGTCCAAAACCTGTAGCTTGACGTCCTTAAGCGATGGCGGTATGTCGCCAGCGGCTATACGCTGCGCGAATCCTTCGACTACTGCTGTTTTGCCGACTCCCGCTTCTCCGGTCAGAATCGGATTGTTTTGGCGCCGGCGCATCAGAATGTCGATTATCTGTCTGATTTCGTCGTCACGTCCCACTATGGGATCCATATCACCGCTCCGGGCCTTTTCGGTAAGGTCAACCGAGAACTTTGCCAGGGCTTCCTGCTTGCCCATAGCTGCCGGAGCCATCTCTCCGGTACCTCGAGTGTCTTCGGCTCCTGCTCGGAGAGAGGAACCATCAGTTGCTTTGAGAGTTTCTTCGGGTGAACCGCCTACAATTTTCGCAAAATCGTCCGTTAACTGCTCGATTTTAATCTTGTTGAATTCGTTTGAGATATGCAGAAGCACATTCTTGAGACCACTGGTCTTAAGGATACCAACTATCAAGTGGCCTGAACGAATCTGGGATTCCCCGAATAGCAGGGATCCAAAGACCCATCCCCGCTCTACAGACTCTTCAAGATGAGCAGACAGGTCTGAAATCGAAGTAGATCCTCGTGGTAGTCGATCCAATTCCTCGGTCATATCCTTGGCGAGTCTGGAAGGGTCCATATCAAAGTGCCGGATAATACGGTGCATATCTGAATCAGGCTGCTTGAGAATCTGGTGTAGCCAATGAACCAATTCCACATATGGATTGCCCCGCAGCTTGCAAAAAACCGTAGCACTTTCAATGGATTTATAGCACAAGCTGTTAAGCTTGCCGAATAGAGATGCGCGATTGATTTCAGCCATTGCCATTACCTCTCATAGAATTGGTGTCTTTTAGTAAATTGGTAATCCGCATTTGAACCTCTTTCATCTGGTTAGCTTTATGTATGCTGTTACTGCATTTAGTAAAGATTATTTAACTAAAATGCTTTACTATGTCAACCTTTTTTTTTAGTTTAGCTATTCATGGAAAAAAAAGATATTTTGTATTAATTTTCTGTTTAGCGGAAAAAGTCTGGCAAATATCAACACAATTTGAATTAGGATAATTTTATTGTAAGGTTAGCAGGTTTTGTTTGGATTAAATAGTTTGGTGATCAGATTTATTTTAGTTGGAAATTCAGACGAAGTTGCAGTGCTATTCGATCCTGAAGTAGTTTTGTATTCTGGCTGTTTATCAAAACTGCCTTAACTTTCAAAATCCTTCTTGCACGTGCTATGCCATACCACTATAATATTCATATCATCGCTTACAAAAAGTGTGGCAATTAAGTACTTGGATAATCTTGACTTACGCGTTGGAAAAATGTTATGGGTACCTATTATCGCGAAACATGGTATAATGTGTCGCTGAAACTACGTGTGCAACTGGCCGAGATGAAATATAGCCTTACAAAAGGGCTGCTTGAAGAAGCGCGTGCCAGGCTAAAAATTTCTGAGGAGGAGCTTTTACCTGCGTTCTCATACCGCTCTATGCACGCCGGAACTATGGACATAAAGTTTATTGATAAGTTTACAAAAAAAATGATGGTCCAGGATTATTTTCAGGCCTTCACAGATTATATGATTGCCAAACTTGAGTACGAAAGGCTTTTATTAGCTTTGAAGCAACAGGAACTTTCTGAAGGCCCCAAACGACCGTCAATGTCTGCGGGTAGGCTTCAAGAGAGTGTTCCACGTGGCCCGACAGGTATGACCCCCCAGTCCCATCTACTGGAAAGCACGCAACCTTCTGTTATTAGGATTGAACCAACAAAAGAGGGTATAAGGAAAGCACTTTTTGAAGCGGAGAAGAAGATGTTGGTAATTGAGGATGATCCACAAGCACAATCACTTCTCAGAGCAGCAAGCGAGGCGGCGGATAAGATGGTCGAAAAATCAATAGTTGATGTCAATACAAATCCATCCGAGAAAACCCTGCGTGTTTTATTCGTTGACTTGTCGACATCCCAGTGGCTTGGGAGTGAGCAGGAAGACTCGTTGACGGAAGAGGCCATGAAAGCGGCAGTCAGATGCACCAAAATACTAAAAGACAAAGCCGAGAAGGATTTCCGTCGTATTCCTACAAAGGAGAACTTCAAGAAATTTTACAATAAGATTGCACTTCATCAGGCTGTTGGTGGCTTGGATGAAAATCCCCTCTATGGCATCAACCGTTTACTTCCCCCCGGTAAATACCCAGTTGTATCCGGCGACTCACTATCTAAAATATCAACGAAATATTACGGCAGTCCTGGGTATTGGGATGTGATTTACGTGAACAATGTTGGCCTCATTGGCAAAAATCCAGATGTCATTCGGCCGGGTATTACGCTGGATATACCATGAATCTGCCTCTGAACCTTTACTGCTATTGAAGGTCAACATCTAAGATGATTGAGTTTCTTCCCAATAAGCAAGCATCAACTTAAGTTTAAAGGCTGACTCTGCTTTCCCTAAACGATGGTGTTTTACTTCTTACCCAGACTACCAATTTATCTGCCAAAGCCCTCGGGAGGTTAGCCACAGGGCAGGTATCTTCTTAGTGCCGGGCGGCCGAAATTTTGGAAATATCCATAAAGTCAAGAAATAATTTGCATTATTTAACTTTTCCCCACACTCCGGTCGCCAGTTTTTTTGTTTTTTTTTCATAACGAGCTTGACACTATGTTTTGATTGCAATAAAATCATGCTCAGTAGCAAGGGGGCCCCGTGAATACTCAGTGCAGATAGTAATTCACAGTGGCTTGAGGCTCTCGTTTTTTTGACATGTATTATTTATTCTGGTGGCGGATATGATGTGCATTTGGTTTTTGGTCTCTTGCTGAAAAACACGTCAGCAATATTACGTAAGGCCAAAAGCGAGTTCTTTAAGATATTAATTTGGCGGGATATACCATGACGATTGATATCGAAAGCTTACTTTCCGAAGTGAATGCTGATGCTCCTTGCGGCGAAGACCTATCCTATGATCCCTCTTTTCTAGCTCTCGAAGATATGTTGCGAACCAAGGCTAGTGGGGGGGTAGTGGCTGGTGTGGAGGAAGCGGCAGAAGAACCAAACTGGCGGGAGGTTCGTGAAAAAAGTTCCGAACTGCTAAAACGCTCGAAAGACCTTAGGATTGCGATGTATCTTGCTATTTCCCTTCTAAAGCTGGAGGGGATCCATGGTCTGCGTGACGGCTTATCTTTGCTCCATGGGCTGCTGGAACGTTTCTGGGATCAGCTTTTTCCTCAGCTTGACCCGGATGACGACAACGATCCGCTTGAGCGAATAAATATTTTGCAATCATTGTCCCCGACTTCCGTCAGCACACAGGATCCTATGAAATTCAAGCAGCGGCTGTCAGAAGTACCTTTGTGTAATTCAGTTCAGATGGGTAATTTTAGCCTTAGAGACATCCAGATCGCAAAAGGAGAGATTTCGGTTTCAGATGAACAGAAAGCAAAAGCTCCTGATATATCGGTGATTGATGCGGCATTTCAGGATACTTCAACCGATGAACTCCTGTCAATGTCCCAAGCCACTCAAGAGGCTATTGAACATATCGCCGCCATGATGAGTGTGTTCTCTGAACGTGCTTCTCAGGGCCAGACTCCCGACTTTAGTGGTTTCAGGGCAGTTCTTGGGAATATTCAAAAGCGCGTTCTGGAATATCTGGCAAAGCGTGGGCACGGCACTGCTGTCGATGATGATACTTCAGCAACAGGTAGTGTGGCGGAGAAAGGTTCAATATCACTTTCGGGCGATATCCGTTCTTCCCAGGAAGCACTTTTAGCTCTCGATAAGGTCTGTCAGTATTTCGACCGCCACGAACCCTCAAGCCCGGTCCCTCTGCTTTTACGCAGGGCCCAAAGATTAGTGTCAAAAAGCTTTTTGGAAGTTGTTAAGGATTTTTGTCCGGATGGTATGAGCCAGGTAGAGATTATTGGCGGAGTTAGCAGTAGTGATTCCGGTGATGAACAGTAGGACTAATGCCCCATATTCTGTCTTTAATGCCGACAGTTTTGGTGCTAACTATTTCTTGTTGGGAAAGGAGTAAGCATGGCGAAAAAAAAGAGTAGTCAAAAGTTCATAGCTCGTAATCGAG
>JACNGQ010000314.1 GCA_014384025.1 Planctomycetota bacterium
AGATGGCCTCTGCCGGAGAACTTCCCTTTGCAGCCATTAATGTAAATGATTCTGTCACAAAGTCCAAGTTCGACAATCTTTACGGCTGTCGCGAGTCGCTCGCAGACGGCATCAAACGAGCAACCGATGTCATGATAGCCGGCAAAGTTGCGGTTGTTTGCGGATATGGCGATGTAGGTAAAGGCTGTGTCCAGTCGATGAGGGGTCTCGGTGCCAGGGTTCTCGTAACGGAGATCGACCCAATTTGTGCTCTTCAGGCTACAATGGAAGGCTACGAAGTCGTAAAATTGGACGATGCAGCCGCAATCGGCGACATCTTCATCTCTGCGACCGGCTGTTGTAATGTTATTACCGGCGAACACATGGAGCAGATGAAAGATGAATCCATAATTTGTAATATAGGCCACTTCGATAGCGAGATTGAGATGAGTTACCTTGAAAACTCCACATCTTGTAAAAAAGAGACCATCAAACCGCAGGTCGACAAATGGACCCTCAAATCGGGAAGAAGCATTATCGTCTTAGCCGAGGGAAGACTGGTAAATCTCGGCTGTGCAACAGGCCACCCGAGTTTTGTCATGAGCAACAGTTTCACCAACCAGTGCCTGGCACAAATAATGTTAGCCGAACAGGACCTCAAGCCAGCCGTTTACACACTGCCGAAAAAGCTCGACGAAGAAGTAGCCCGACTTCACATCAAAGCACTTGGTGCAAAGCTTACAAAACTCACCACCAAGCAGGCCGATTACCTCGGTATTTCGCCAGATGGCCCATTCAAGCCGGAGCATTACCGTTATTAGGATTTTGAGTTGAATAATTGAAGGAACGATTATGTTAACAGGACTAACAGTAGCCGATTGTTTCAGACCTTCGGAAAAGAAACTCTCCCTTGCCTACAACACCGCACTCGTATTAACCGGCTCTGCCGTTATCGCGATCAGCGCACAAATTGCGATACCGTTTTTCCCCGTTCCTTTCACCGCCCAGACGTTTGCCATTCTTGTCATCGGTGCATTACTCGGCTCAAGACTCGGCATTTTAACCGTCCTCGCCTACATCTGCGAAGGCATACTTGGCCTGCCGGTCTTTTCAATGGGTAGGGCGGGTGCTGCCATGCTCCTCGGCCCCACTGGCGGATACCTCATCGGTTTCACAGCCGCCGCCTTCATTGTCGGCACGCTTGCCGAAAGAGGCTGGGACAGAAGTTTCACCAAAACCATAGCCGCCATGACTCTGGGCACTCTTGCCATTTATATTTTCGGCGTTGCATGGCTAAGCCGTCTCATCGGTTTCCACCAGGCACTGATTGCGGGCCTCTATCCATTCGTTATTGGCGCAGTTTTGAAGATATTCACCGCCGCCATCCTACTACCAGCCGGCTGGAAACTACTCAAAAACAAAAAATAACAAAAAAATCCATCTTGTACTAAATATTGACAGTGTGGGTAATTTTGGCTATACGTCATAAAGTGAATGGGCGGCGTACTTTTATTCCACCGTTTGCAGATCGTTACAGAACTTAACTGAAACTGAATAAAAAAACGGAGTCGTATGATGAAAAAAAACAATATCGCAGTTTCTTTTTTCCTAATGATGACACTATGTACAGGAGCGTTCGGAGCCGACGGCATCAGACCCGATGACCTTGCGAAAGGACCGGTAGTTGGTACCGCAAAGAACGTGAATATAATGAAAAAACTGACGTCAAAATGGCAATGGCATATTCTCTTGCGAAATGATGACGATGTTGTTTCAAATGAGCAGGCTTTGTCTGTCGAGTCGCTGTCGGATACGGCCTTAGTCCTTCGCCTGCCGGGCACCGACATCCGCATTAAATTTGCGCTTAAAGTTGGTGAAAAATACCTCGCATTGCGTTTAGAGCATATCGAAGGAATCAGTGAAAGAAACATATTGAATATCAAGGTTAGTGTCGCCGGACTTAGTACCTTGAGAACTGTACCCCTTGATTATATGACTAAAACCAGTGATTTGAATATTACTCAGACTATGCGTGAGGATGATGCCTCTGAAGACCTGCACAATGATCTCCTGCAAAAAGACGACATACAGAGCGCAGAAATTCCATTTCTATGGTGCCGTACTGAAAAAGACCCAAAGGGTGGTTTTGTCTTCTATGAAGCCGACGATGATGAGGAAGAAACTTTTTTTAGAATCTGGGTCGAAGAGAATCTCCCCCATCCGCCTGTTGACGGAGCCTGGACGATCGCGCGCGCTAAAGAATGGGTCGAAGAATGGAAAGAAAGGTGTGGCACCTATTCTGAACTGTATATACTTCCCCATGGCCCGGAGGACCTACGACCACTGGCACAGGAGGTGAAGAAGCTCGGTATCAAGAACGTCTATCTCCATTGTGACATCTGGCGTGGTTCTTTCTGGCCGATGGATACCGAGATATTCCATATAAACCGAAAGTTTTTCCCCGCCGGTGCTGCCGACCTGAAGGATTATGGTGATTACCTGAAAGGTGAAGGGTTGGGGTTGATTACACGTGTCGTCAGTTGCTCCATCGGGCCTGAGCACCCCCGCTATATGAAGGATAAACCTCATGAAGGGATCAGCACATGGCTTCGCGGCAGCCTGCATGAGGCGATTGATGCTGAAGCGACAGAATTGATTCTCGATATCGATCCGGGCCAGGATACGTGGAGCGGGTACTGGGATGAACGCTCGACCATGGATCTGCTGACGATATCGGTAGGCAATGAACTGATCAAGGCCGGAGATATCGAAAAAATTGAATCCACGCGGTGGCGGCTAACCGGCTGTAAGCGGGGTGTCTTTGCCACAGAGACAAGGGCGCACCCCCAGAATGAACGATTCCGCTGGCTGAAGTCATCCTACGGTTTTGTCTTTGTTGCTGCCCCTCATCACGCATTGTTTCGCGAATGCCTCGATGACTATGTGAAATTCGTCAACAACAACAATCTGGCGGTAGCCAACTATGACGGACTTGAAATTCACCGGGTTGATCCTTACGGGGCAAATATTCTGCTGGAAGAAACCTACAAACGGATTGACCATCCGGTACGCGCCAACACTTCCGGCGGCATCCCCCGCTGGGCTTACTTCCAGTATCGTTTACCATCGGTGCAGAGTTTTACCGGAAGAGAGAAACCGCTCTTCTTCAAACACCAACTGGGGCTTTTTAAGATCGGTTTGCATCAGCAGCGCTGGGCTGCTTCCGGCCCCTACGACTACACCTATGCTTTTGTCCCCGAGATTGTCCACGGGGGGCCAATATCCATTCAGGCTAATCGGGGCTTTCACAATCTCGAACTCAACGACTTTAAAGAGCATGGTTTGATACCGCTTTACGCCAAAGAGCTCAATGCCTGGCAGAAAATTGGCCGCAATCTTCCGGAGCCTATCAAAGCGAGGATCAGGGCTTCGCAGTACCGACGCAACACCCCCATTGGCCCGGAACAATGGCCATGTGCCGATGAGCAGTTCCGTTTGGCCCATCACGCCGACAACGTCGCCGTAGAGCCATTTCAGGTACTTAAAAGGGAGGGGATTGATCGTCCTTTCTGCAATGGGCAGGAGTTCGGGTTACTCTCACCCAGACAATATATTCAACCAGGCGATAGCATGGCACTTATCAATCCCTACCATAAGCAGGTACCGGAATTCATTATCAAAAACATGTTTACTTTCGACTATGAAAAGAGAAAAGGACAGATCAAGATTGAACCGGAGAGCGAGGCTGAGGCCATTTTCAATGATATGCTCGACAGTTTTCAGGGGGCGTCGATGGTATCGATCGAGGATGAGGGACGTCGTTCATTTATAGGAACGGTGAACTACCAGATTCAGCCTGATGTTAAAGATATTACCAATTGCGGAAAAACAAAATTTTCTAAAAATGGTGACGGATTAAGCATGACCCTGACCAATAACAACTCCGATGCTCTGCTTCAGGTTGCATGGGACAAGGATACACTGCCAAAGTATAATGTACTCAGCTCTTTTGATAGCGCCGGTGGAATGGAACTGACCGTCCGTGGCGATGGCAGCGGTGCTATTCTGGTCATCCGTGTTCAGGCCTGCGGTATGCGCGACTACGTTGTACACATTGACTTCACCGGCACCCGCCGCATCGAGATACCTTCGCCGGAATGCTGTTATTCAGAAGGCCGCTGGCGATGGATGCCCGCCTATAAACGTCTTCGAGGCGGACCGGTAACGGAAGTACGCCTGGGCTTTGCCATGGTACCGGCAAATAAAACTGCATCTGTCGATATCGAGGGAATGCGATTCCTGCCGGAAAAGGAATCCTCACTGCTTAATCCCGTTATCTCCATAGGAAGCGGGAGCCTCAAAATCGAAGGCAAGATACAGACCGGACGCAATCTCTGGTACAAGGGTGGAGCCACTATCGGTATCTATGATTTGAACTGGAATAAGGTAAAGGATATGCCTGTGCAAAGCGATAATTTTATAATGAATACCGGCGAAAATCAGGTAACGATAATGAGTAAAAGCCGAGAAAAACCGTGGCTTGAGTGTCAATTTATAACAGCAGATAATAAGATAGAGATTAAGAAATAGAAATAGGGAAATAGAAAACGTTGGAGCTGTTGAAAGAGTCCCCGTTTCATAGTATTTTATTTTTTGCTCACGCTGCTTTCATCGTCGCTATTGCTGCAGGCGGCAATAGTAACCCAGGTACGGCTGCAGGGCCTAACTTTTGTAGAACATTTTAACCCAATCTCCAGACAATCCTTGCAAAATCACACTTATTTTTGTTAGATACCTTATTGTACGGATAACCTCAAATCCGGGATATTTCTGGATTTTGGTAGTTGTTCCAGAAATTCAGATAAACGACAGGATTTTCTTAAATGTCTTTAGCCGCACGGACGCAAAATAAAGAATGGGTGATAAAAGACCGGCATGCAAAATGCGAAGAGCTGGCCCGTTCGCTTTCGGTTTCAGATCTGGTCGCACAGATACTATTGAATCGTGGTATCGAAGATGCTCAGACCGGTTCGACCTTTCTCAGTCCCAAACTCAACCAGCTTATCGAGCCCGAAAAAATGCCGGGCGTGTGTCAGGCGGCACAGATCATAAAGGAAGCAACAAAGGCAGACAAAAAGATCACTATCTACGGCGACTATGATGTAGATGGGATAACGAGTACCTCTATATTACTGCATCTTATCAACCTTCTCGGCGGCAAGGCGGATTTTTATATTCCGCATCGAATCGATGAAGGCTATGGTCTTAATTCAGAGGCCATCAAATCTATCGCTGATTCCGGCACGAGTCTTTTGGTAACTGTTGACTGCGGCATATCGGCTATTGAAAGTGCTAAATTTGCTAAGGCGTGCGGCTTGGAATTGATAATAACCGATCATCACCAGATTGGATCAGAGCTTCCCGAGGCCGCGGCTATCGTTCATTCAGGGCTTGACAGCGAATACCC
>JACNGQ010000371.1 GCA_014384025.1 Planctomycetota bacterium
AATTCGATTACTCTTGGCCTTAGCTCGGTTACCGGCGGTACAGGCATGATGTACTTTGACGATATTCGCCTGTATCCTCCGGCACCATAAGCCGGGTTATAGATACTAATGAAAAATGCGTTTTTAATATAGTTATAGTCGATTCGGGGCTTGTACCAATTCAGTACAGGTCCCTTTTTTTATTGATAATTGATGAGATTACCGATTTAACAAGTAAAAGAAAATCCCCGGGACGGTCATAGAGGCTAAAGGCTTTGGTGTAAGTCAGAGTAAATATCCGTATAAACTCTGAGAAGTTAACTCCGGGGTAAAAAATAAGGTTTGACGGTCGTGATAGGCGGTATTATACTCTGTATTCAATATTGTGCAGGAATGAGATTTGTCTTCCGCGTCGGCCAGACGCGGGGGCTGGTACTTCTTGTTGGAGTCAAAAATGGATGAGAGTAAGATTGTCGCTGAAGGTATAACCTTTGACGATGTGCTGCTGATACCTGCAAAAAGCGATTTCGTGCCGAGCCAGGCCGAAACCCGCACTCAATTGACCAACAATATTACGATAAATATACCAATTGTCTCGGCCGCTATGGATACCGTAACAGAGGCGGCATTGGCGATAGCGCTGGCTCAGGAAGGCGGTATCGGGATAATTCATAAAAACCTCTCCGTTGAAGCACAACAGCGGGAAGTGGCCAAGGTCAAACGCTCCGAGCATGGGGTTATTCTCGATCCGGTGACATTAACGCCGGGCCAGCCTGTCAGGAGAGCACAGGAGCTGATGAAAGAGCAGAACGTATCCGGCATTCCTATCGTCGATGGCAAAAAGCTCGTGGGTATTCTAACGCGCAGAGACTTGAAATTTCTCAAAGACTATGACGTCGAGATAAGCTCCATAATGACAAAGAAAAATCTTGTTACGGGTCCGGCCGGGACTACTCTTGAGCAGGCAAAGGAAATTTTGCAGAAACATAAGATCGAAAAACTCCTGCTGGTTGACCCCGATGGTGATTTGGCGGGATTAATTACTATGAGGGACATTGACCGCGTTCTGCAGTATCCGATATCAGCCAGAGACCGGCGGGGCCGCCTGCGTGTCGGGGCCGCGGTGAGCGTTCATGAGTATGAGCGAATCGAGGCGCTGATAGCCGCCGATGTCGATATTATAGTTGTCGATACCGCCCACGGCCATTCGCAGAACGTCATCGATACCGTAAAGAAGATAAAATCCAAATATGATATCGATGTAATAGCGGGTAATATCGCCACCACTGAAGCGGCAGAGGATTTGATCGAGGCCGGCGCCAACGCCGTGAAGGTTGGAATCGGACCCGGAGCGATTTGTACCACCAGGATCATTTCCGGTGTGGGAATGCCTCAGGTATCGGCTATTATCAACTGTGCAAAAGTGGGCCAAAAGCATAATATTCCCGTTATTGCAGACGGTGGAATCAGGCAGTCCGGTGACATAAGCAAGGCGATTGCCGCCGGTGCTTCCAGTGTCATGATAGGCTCGTTGTTTGCAGGACTAAAAGAAAGTCCGGGCCAGCTTGTTATCTTTAAAGGAAGGCAGTTCAAAGAATACAGAGGTATGGGCTCTTTAGGAGCCATGGTCAAAGGCTCCGCCGAAAGATACGGGCAAAGCAGCTCCACTGAAAGAAGCAAGCTTGTACCGGAAGGAGTGGAAGGAAGGGTGCCCTATCGAGGCACGCTCAGCGATTTTGTCTATCAACTCGTTGGGGGACTCAGGGCCGGTATGGGGTATTGCGGAGCAAGAAATATCGAAGAACTCAGGAAAAACAGCCGGTTTGTTCACATTAGCGCAGCTTCGGTTAGTGAATCTCACCCGCATGATATACAAATAACACAGGAGGCGCCGAATTATTCGGCCAGTGTGCCTTTTGAAGATTGACAAAAGCACGGAATAAACTATTCTTAATGAATGAATGGAAATCGTTTGTTGTTTTGCCTTGTAAAGAGAAAGGGAGTACTTCAAATGGGTAAAGTCAGCCGGAATGGATTTTGGCTCATAACATTTTGTTCATGCCTGCTTCTCCTGGTTGTTTCTCAGGCTGCCGGCGCCGATAATAATGACCCCAACGACCCTAATGATCCGAATGACCCGAATGGTCCGAACGGACCAAGAGAAGTCTTGAGTAGCAAATGGGACGCCGTTATTTCGATCCTTCGGAACAAGGACATCGACCAGGAAGTAAAAGAGAAGCAAATCGATAAAATCGTAACTCCAATATTTGATTTCCCGCTGATGGCCAAGCTTTCATTGGGAAGAAAGCACTGGCCAAAATTAAACTCATCACAACTCGAGAAATTTACCCAGCTTTTTAGCGAGCGCCTTAAGAAGTCATATTGGGAAAAAATCGCGCTTTACAAAGATGAAGCGGTCTTGTTCAAAGCCACAGAGAAAAAGAAGAGCACTTATATCATCCCGACGGAGCTGATATACAAGGATAAAAAAGTGGCCATACTTTACAAGCTTCGAAAGGTGGAAAAAAGCTGGAAGATATATGATGTGGAGATACAGGGTGTCAGCGTTCTTCTGACATACCGCTCACAATTCGATGAAATTCTTAGCCACGGCACTGTTAAGGAACTTCTTGCTCGCTTGGAGAAGCCTCCGAATGATTGATCCCTGATATGCTGAGCAGGCATGGTATTATGACGAAACATCAATCAGCGGCATCATTTTTTTTCGACCGAATGGTCCTGAGATATCCTAAGACTATCATTCTTTGTCTGCTGATAGTGGTTGGCTTTCTCGGCTACCAGGCCAGGCGTTTCAGACTGGATGCCTCGGCTGAAACGTTGGTTCTGGAAAATGACGAAAGCCTGCGATACTCGCGTATAATCAGCGCCCGTTATGGGCAACGCAGCTTTCTTATCCTGACATATAATCCTAAAGGCGCCATGTTCTCGCTTCAGACGCTGAACACATTAGGTCAGCTGCGGGACGAATTACTGTCTTTGCAAGATGTCGAATCGGTGCTGTCCATTCTGGATGTCCCTCTGCTGGAAAGTCCGCCTGTTTCAATCAAGGAGCTTACGGGCGATCTGCCTACTCTTGCATCACTTGCGGCCGATATGCGGATGGCCGGAATCGAGCTTAGTCGGAGCCCTTTATATCAGAATCTGTTGATAAGCTCCGATTTAAAGACTACTGCTCTGCTGGTCTATTTGTCGGATGATGATTTTTTTCGCGGCCTGTCAGAGCAACGCAACGAGCTGCAGCGGAAAAAAGAAACCGGCTCATTAACTCCTGCAGAACATACCGAGCTGAGAAGTTTGATTGAGCAATACCGGCTGCGTAAGGACCTGGCCAGAACAAGAAGCCATCAGAATATTTTGGCGATACGGGCGATTATGGATAAATATCGACGGGATGCGGAGCTGTTTCTCGGCGGTGTCGGTATGATTGCGGACGACATGATAACCTTCATTAAGAGCGATTTGAAGGTCTTTGGGCTCGGTGTTTTGTTCTTTCTGGTTCTTATGCTGTTTATCATCTTCAGGAGAAAACGCTGGATATTTCTCCCGATACTCTGCTGCGTGGTCTCGGTAGTCTGTATGATTGGTCTGTTGGGATGGTTTGGCTGGGAGGTGACGGTCATATCATCCAATTTCATCTCTTTGCAGTTGATTATCACCTTAGCTATTGTCATACATCTGATTGTACGTTTCCGGGAGCTGCTTGCCCAAAATCCTCAGACCCCTACTCGTCAGTTGATTTTCGATACCGTCCGGTTCAAGCTGAAGCCCTGTGTGTATGCGGTACTAACCACGATAGCCGGTTTTGGGTCTCTGGTGCTTTGTGACATCCTGCCCGTCATCATGTTCGGCTGGATGATGATTGCCGGTTTGATTGTCTCCCTCATAGTTACGTTTCTGCTTTTTCCTGTCGTGCTGATGCTGATGCCCAAAGAGACACTGCCAAACAAACAAGAATGGCGCTTTTCATTAACATCCGTCTTGGCGAGATTTACAGCGCGCCGCGGCACGCTGATTGTGGGTATTAGCGGCCTGCTTCTTGTGGGCAGTCTTATTGGTATATCGAGATTAAATGTGGAAAACAGTTTTATCGATTATTTTCACAAAACCACCGAGATTCACCGGGGCATGAAAGTAATCGATCAGAAACTCGGCGGTACCACACCCCTGGATATCGCAATAGATTTTCAACAGACCCCCACTGAAGCCGCACCCGACGAAACTGTGGCAGCGGAAAGTGAAGGTGTGTCGGATGAGTTCGATGAATTCAATGAGTTCGATGAATATGACAAGGCCGCTGCGGATGAGAAATATTGGTTTAACTCCGCAAAGATGGCACGCGTAAAGGACGTGCACAATTATCTCGATAACCTGCCCGAAACCGGCAAGGTATTATCCTTGGCCACCTTGTTGTCAATTACTGAGAAGTTAAACAACGGCAAGCCTCTCGACAGTTTTGAGCTTGCTTTGCTCTATAGTGAAACCCCGGACAAATTTAAGGACATACTGCTAAAGCCCTATGTCTCGGTAGAGCATAATCAGGTCCGCTTCTGGGTGCGGGTCAGAGATTCCGAGAAGTCTCTGAAACGCAACGAGCTGCTCATCAAGATTAAGAAAGACCTGACCGGCATGATGGAGCTTAAAGAAGAAAATATCCACTTGTCCGGCATGTTGGTCCTGTACAACAATATGCTCCAAAGCCTGTTCAATTCGCAGATACTGACATTGGGCATTACTGTGCTGTTGCTGATGGGGATGTTTCTGGTGCTGTTCAGGTCGTTGAAAGTAGCTCTGATAGCTATGCTTCCCAACGTGCTTTCGGTTACAGTCGTGCTCGGTGTTATGGGCTGGCTGAACATTCCTTTGGATATGATGACCATCACCATCGCGGCCATCAGCATAGGAATTGCCGTCGATAACACCATACACTATATCCACCGGTTCAAAGATGAATTCGACAAAGAGCGGAATTACTTGAATACAATGCATCGATGCCACCGAAGCATCGGCCATGCCATGTATTACACCTCCATTACTATTATTATTGGCTTTTCAATACTGGCAATGTCCAATTTCATTCCAAGTGTTTATTTCGGCCTGCTGACAGGATTGGCCATGTTGATGGCGCTCCTTGGCGCTCTCACTCTCCTGCCGCAAATGCTGATTCTTGTGAAACCTTTTGGTAAAGAGCTTGAAAGTCCCGACCGATAACTGTATGATGGTGCAAAATAGTCAACAGGATGCCTTACAGAAAAGACAAATGACCGAAAACCAAATATATAAATTAATCCCTAAAGTACCTTACAACAAACTCCTTCGCCCGTCATCCGTCCTCCGTCGTCTATCGTCTATCGTCTGTCGTCCATTCTCTGCCTTCTGTCTTCTGATTCCTGTTGTTCTGATTATTATGACT
>JACNGQ010000175.1 GCA_014384025.1 Planctomycetota bacterium
CGGTGAAATACGAAAAGCAGGATAAAAGAAAGCTCTGTAAAGATGCTACAGTCTCTTTTTACTCTGTCATTTTGATATTTAATTTTATTTGTGGTTTCAACTCTTAACTTTAGTCACTTTAGTTCACTTTGAACCTCTAACTTCTCCATTCTAAATTTTATATCAATTGTTATATCTTCACTTAAGAGTAGAAAGCAGCATATCGTTCCATAGCATCCATGACTGCTTTAATATTTTCAAGCGGAACACCCGGATACAGCCCATATATCATCATAAGCCCCCCTTCCGGGCTTCCAAGTTTTTCTACTTCTTCTCGAATTAACTCATCAATCTTATCAGGTCCGCCAAACCGGGTGACTTGCTGGCGGTCTATGTCGAGGTCGATACAGACACGCCCTTTCAGGTTCGCCGCTATCCAGTCGATACCGTTTACAAGGTCCTGAAGGTTGAGCGCATCTACCCCGCTAACAACAAGGTCATCCACAAGGTCTCGTATGTCACCATCAGAATGCATATGCACCAGGCAGCCCGCATCATGGGCCGGTACCATCAGGTTCCTATACATGGGCTTTATATATGTCCTGAACTGTTCCGGCGAAAGCATCGGGCCAACCTGCATCCCCAAATCCTCCGGATACCGCATCATTGCCGCGCCGAGGTCAACGTAACGCCGTACTATCCCCATACTGAATTCTTCAACCATCTCGATTAATTGCCCTAACCTGGCATCCCTGTCCGCCATATCGAAAAGAAGTTTTTCGTACCCCCGAAGATAGCTTAGCCGCATAAACGCATGGCCATGTTCAAGACTGCCGACGCCGTACTCTCCTTCTGCCCCTGCTGCCCGGATTTTGTCCTCAATTGAAGACCAGTTAATATCGGCCATGCCGTTTGCCATAGCAGGGTCGGGCGGAATAAAATCTTCCAACGCATCCCACTCGGCCAACGGGTGATTTGTTACTGCCCCTGTAATGCCGTCATCGGTCGTTTCCCAGACACAGCCCCAGGCATCGGTATAAGGCTCCTCTGCTCGCTCCCAGGGAGCCAACTCAGGCAATACCACATCTTCACAAGTGAAGCCGGGAAACAAGAGGCTGTGTTCAGACATAAGCTCGAATAAAGCGTCTTGTTGATAGTGGTGCCAACAGGCCGGATTTATCCAGAAGATAACCGGAATATGCTCGGGCCTCTCAAAACGAATGGCACGCAGTGTGTTTTCAGTTATGGCATCGGTAAAATCCATAGCAGCCTCACCCGGAAATTTAGAGTGCCTAACAAAATGAATCGTAGCACCGAAAACGAGCATTTTCGCGTCGGCAAGGAAGGCGAAGCAGGCCATCTGAGGATGGTCGATACAGCCTGACGCAGTCCAGACACGAAATAAGCCGTTTGAATGCAGAGTCATTTTGTTAGGTGCTCTTAGCCTATATCGACTACCATTCCCGTTCTGGCGGACTCATAGCAGGCGGTCAGTACCTTCTGACTTCGCAGACCCAGCTCACCATTTATAAGCGGCTCACGGTCATCTATGACAGCCCGGCTGAACTCCTCGATCTCTGCCTGATAAGTATTCACCGCCTCAGGTGCAATAACCATATCATGAGCTTCCGTGCGCACCTGCTGTGCATCGTAATCTTCACTGTCCTCTTCCAGAAACGCCTTCATCTGTCCGGCCGGTCCCTGCCCGATAGTACCATTAGCCAATATTGAGCCCTTCGAGCCGTAAAGTTCCAGGACGTTCTTACTGCTGTTGTCGGGAATGCAGAAAAAGGTATCAACAGTACCCATCGCTCCGTTTTCAAAAAATAACATAACTACCGCACTGTCTTCGGATTTATAATCGTGGATGGTATTGTTGATAAAGCAGCTCACCCTAAAGACTTTCCCGAAGAACATTTCCAGTAAATCTATGCAGTGCCCTCCCATATCAATCAGGGCCCCGCCCCCGCCGGTAGCCGGGTCCTGGCGCCATGCCCCTTCGATGGGCGGATACCAGCACGAAAGCTGGGCGCGTGCATAGGTCGGCTTTCCGAGCTTACCTTCCCTGACGAGCCTGAGCGCTTCGCGGTGCTGGGCCACAAAACGCATCATAAAGGCACAGCCGAGCTTAACACCCGCCCGTTTGCAAAGCTCAATCATTTCTTCCGCTTCGGCTGTTGTCATGCCGAGCGGCTTTTCGCACAGAACATGCTTCCCGGCTTGAGCGCAGGCGCGAACCTGTTCGGTATGAAGACAGGCGGGCGTGGCAACATATACGGCATCGATGTCCGCATTCAGCAACTCTTCAATACTCGCCGCCTGCACAGCGCCAAACTTTTCTGCTGCCTCAGCATTCACCTGCTCATCGATATCGAACACTATGGACAATTCGGCATTACGGGCTTGTGAAATGCCCTCCGGGATTGTTCTTCTTTTGGCGATTCCACCAGAGCCAATCACACCCCACTTAATCTTACCGGCCATTAAAAATCCTTTCTCTTATTTATTTTGAATATGCCTTAATCACCTTTACCAGTGCATTGCCAATCTGCCGGCAATCCTCTTCACTGTATGTTGGAAACGCGAAACAGGTAAACGTATGGCTCTGATGCCAGACGGCATTGGGCACTTCAACTTTGCTGTAATCCACACTTTCCGGATTAGTATATTCTTTGCTCTTGAAGGGAAAGCCGCTCCTGCCGAAGGAATTATGTTCCTTAAATGCACGCTCCGTATGACACTGCGGCCAGAAAACCCTCCAGCCCGGGGCACCCTCGGCGCCGATTGCAGCGACAAATTGGTTTATATCGCAGCTCATATCTTCGATGTCCAGAGAAAACGCCATAACATACCAGCCGTTCTGACGCTCATCAGTGTCAATAGGCAGGTATTTGACCTGGGGCAAATCTTTCACAGCATCTATTATAATACGACAGTTGCGTCTGCGATTCGGAAGGTTCCAGGAGTCGATACGCTCCAGCTCCGCCAGGCCGATGGCCGACTGCATCTCCGTCATGCGGTAGTTCCACCCGACCATATTATGAATATAGGGCAGTTTCTGCTCCAGCTCAAGCAGACTCAAACGCTGTTTGACATCATAACCATGGTCGCGAAAGCTTCTCGCCTGCCAGGCCAGTTCTTCATCGTCGGTAGTCACCATCCCGCCCTCGCCGCCGGTGGTAAATGTCTTGTTCTGACAGAAACTGCACGCAGCCATGTCACCGATAGTGCCCGTTTTTCTCCTCTTATACTTACCGCCAAAAGCCTCGGCGTTGTCCTCAATAACAAACAGCTTATGCTTTTTTGCAAAGGCCGTCACCTTGTCCATATCACAGACGTTGCCGTAAAGGTGCACGGGTATAATCGCCTTCGTCCGCTCGTTGACGAGCTTCTCCGCCGACTCGACACTGATGCAATGGTCGTCAATATTGACATCTGCAAAACGCGGTATCGCTCCTGCTTGGACAATCGAAAAGCTGCTGGCAATGAAGGTGTAACTCGGCACGATAACCTCATCGCCCGGCCCTATACCCAAAGCAACAAGCGCAATGTGCAGGGCCGAGGTCCCGGTTGATGCGCTGATGGCGTATTTACTGCCCTGCCATTCGGCAAATTTACGCTCGAACTCCATGCCTTTCGGCCCGGTCCAGTAATTGACCTTGCCCGACCTGAGCACTTCTTCCACCGCCTTGATTGCCTTTTCATCAAATTGCGGCCAGCCGGCCAGTTTGTTCGTTACAGCCTTAGGACCGCCATCGATTGCCAACTTATCTGCCATTCTAATGCCCTTTCCAATTATTCATTCGCACCAAACGCCCGTAATTCGAAACGCTTCAAGGTGATTTAACTGAATTTTCCTACATATTAAAAGGCTTGTAAACAAAGTCAACCACGAAACTCACCGGCCGGCAATCTTAATCTTTACAATGCGTAAAGTGTTTATTGTCTTAAAATTGTAAGGTGGGCCCTGCCTCGGACGCAATAAATGAAAATGACTAATTCCCAACCGGCGACAAACTCTGACCGTCTGGGGAGCTATAACGCCAGGAATCTACACGATTGACGGTCTTGACCTGACCGTCCAGGAATACCGCATTCACCACGCCATCTTCCATATCCGCATCCCGCGCCAGGTGAAACGTACCGAAACTGTCCCACTTCTCATAGACGCACATGGCGGTGTCGTTGAAGGCATAACTATTGTAAGGCCGGGTAATCCAAAGATTTTCTTCACCGAAGAAGAAAATCTCCGAATGATGTTTGAAATCGGTAATTTTTTTATCGGTCAGATAAGAATTCATCGAGTAATTGTAATTCGGCTTAACGGGTACGCCTTCGACGTGTTCCGGATGAATAGTGCCGAACATATTGGCGATTCTCCCAAAGGCCGGGCAAATGTGAATATCTTTACCTTTCAAATAAGGCCAAAAAGGCCCGGCGTACTTCGGATTCTTTTCCAGGTCCCAGTCAGGATTATGCCACCTGCAGTAACGGTGCGGCTCGTTGGGATAGGTTCGCTGACTGTAAAAACTCGTCCAGGCATTGGGCATCGCACCGTCACAATCATCAGCGTACATGAACGCCATCAGGCCGTAAGATTTAAGGTTCGATTTGCAGCCAATAAATTTCGCCTGCTTTCTGGCGCGATTCAGGGACGGTATCAGTATAGCCATTAGTATCGCTATGATGCCAATAACAACCAAAAGCTCTATTAGGGTAAACCCCATGCTGCGCCGCCCGGCCATTTTGATGATTCCTCCAAATGAAATCACACACTCTCGTAACAGTAATTTCCCATATACTGCACCGGTCTTAATCCAAATTCAAGGTTTTTCCTTTTTCTTTCCAATTCTCTAATCTGTAATTCACTAAATTTCCCTTCCCTTCGATATTCAATATTTCGTCCCTCGTCCATCTTCTTTCGTCCCTCTTTTTAAATTCTCGAATCACCTCCACTTCTCCCCTCCGACCGAAGCTTGCCCCCTATGGGTGGACGGGCCTGTTGAATTCTTGCAAAATACTGATGACATTGAGATGAAATTACGTTATTATGCCCCTTGAAGTTTACACCGAGCGTTTCAGTAAAGCGTATATGGTAAATCCCGGCTTATTCGATAACCTGGATCGACGCTCTATGAATCAAAAAGAAGACTTTTTTAAATCTGGAGATATGTCTTGATGTATGAAAACGAGCAAATATCAAGAGCTGGTTACAACAAGCTTATGGCCGAATTAAACCGGCTTGAGAAAGAGGAGCTGCCCGAAGTCCGGCAAACTGTTGCTACTGCGCGAGAAGAAGGCGACTTAAAGGAAAACGGTGCCTATATTTACGGCCGCCAAAGGCAGGGCCATATAGAAGGCCGGATTGGCGAATTAAAGGCAAAGCTGAACCGGTCAGATATCGTTGATTGCACAGAAGTTGATTGTGACCGCGCCGTCTTTGGCACTGTTGTCTCTTTCCTGGATTTAGATACTGATAAAAAGGTCACCTATCAGTTACTGGGTCCTCATGATGCTGATATTGATACTGGAAGTATTTCAGTTAACTCACCGATAGGAAGTGCCATTGTTGGATGCGAAGTAGGAGATAAGCTGACAATAAATGTCCCACGCGGCGACCGTCATTTGGAAGTGATTGACATTGCCAGGCCGGAAGTTGATTAAGCCTGTCATTTTAGCAGATTAAAAACAGGAGCCGGCGTAAAATCGAGAAGGAATTTTTTGGGCTCTCCATCCTGCAAAAGGTCGATTATCATAATCGGCTCTTTCCTTGCTTTTTTGAAAATATCGTAAGCATCTTTCTTACTGCTTAAATTTTTTCCATTTACCGCAAGAATTATATCGCCGCTTTTAAGTAGAAGGTCTTGTGCTTCGGATATCTCGTCCAGGCCGTTTATTTGAAGCCCTTTTACTTGACCCTTAACGCAATATGGTTCAATAACCGCTTTTCTCAATATCGTCTCTACACATTTTATTTGAGTGCGTATCTTGGTCAGCTCTTGTGTAGCGTCCTTTTTCTCTGCGTCATCATCTTTTTCGGTGTTTTGCTCACCAGAAGGTTCAGCAGTATTATCGCCTTCGTCTTCATAAAACTGTTCAGTACCGAAGGCAACGTCATACCACGTAAAGTTAGATTCGTCGCCGTCCCAGTGAATTAAGCCGGTAGTGTTGTTTTGCCGGTGTTCCTCGTTTAAAAGTTGGGATTGATTCGGTCTCTCAGATATCCTGGAATAATCGCTGTATTCGCTGCCGCCCGCCGATGCCGGTTTGAAAATTCTCTTCGTATGCCGTGAGATCATGGTTGTTCCAAAAGTATAAAACAAGATCACACCAATAAGAGCCCACTGGCTCGTGAACCTAACCGGGTCCTGACGCATTACATCACCTTCCTTTCCTCGTCAAAAAATGCGGTATCCGTTTTAAGCTTTCCGCACTCTCCTTACATACCACCATTAGAGATGGCTTTCGAGCGGGTCGTTATTTTCGTCGGTCGAAAAAACCGCTCGCTTAGAAATCCCGGACCGATCTGGCCGATGCCGACAAGAGCAGCAGGCCATCTCGGTCCAGGATGAAACTACTAATACAGTACTCAGCCCGCTCTATATTTGCGGATTAGAGTGCTGTCCGGTTGCTCTCTTCTGAAAAAGAAAGAGAATGACACCAAGAGCGACCAGGCCAACCAGGCCGTTTTCGCCCAGAGTGCTGATCATGCTGGTGAGATTAGTTACGATCCCGCTTAAAAACGGAACTTGACTGCCGAACAGGACCTCTACTGCGACACCAAGGGCAATCAGCAGCAAAGCAATCTCTGTTACCTCACCAATCCATTTTTTTACCTGTCCAAAATAATTCATCTCTAAACCTCCCCATCCAAAATTATTAATGTTTCAAGACAATATAGTCTTCACTAACAAGTCCACTTTCATAGTTCTGTCAACAACAAGCTGACAATTAAAATATAAGAAATGGATATGAGAATGCAAAACCACAACATGAAATGGCTATAAGATTTTATATAGACAGCCATGATTTTATAGGACATAAGGACAAAAAATACAAAGCACAGCAGCGTAGATGTGGATGGTGTTCACAATTGCGGCTGGATGGACTATGTCTCGGAGGGAATCAATTAAAATGTAGGGGCGGTTCGCGAACCGCCCTTCCCAATAATCATTAATATTGTCATCCTCGCATGTCTTTAGCGCCGACCCAGCTTCATTTATCATTAATCAATCGAAAAGTCCCCGGCGCTCCACTCAAAACTCAAAACTCTACACTAAATTGCGAAGATCCAGCTTCACTCATCAATAATCATTTTCCCTGATCCTCCCCTAAATCCCAAATAATCAATCATCATTAATCGTTTAGAAAGCTGGTCTTAATCCAAATTCAAGCTTTTTTCTTTTTTCTTTATACAACAATCCCTGCCCCCGAATGTCGTAGCCGGGGATTCAAAACAGGACTATTCAGTTATTCGTACTTACGTACCATCAGCAGGTATGGGTGGCGAAGCCGGCTAATTTTGCAGATTATCATTGATGAGGCCTTCGTAGCTAACGTTGTCAAAAGTGTATGTGCGCATATATCCTGCATCATGAGATGTAACGCACAGGCCGATATAAACGGTGTTCTTCATCTTGATTGTCCGCGTTGTACCCTGTTGATGCCAATTTATACCGTCTTCCGAGAGATATCCCGAGAATTCGTAATCCCGCCGACCCCGACGCTCGACCCGTACCCAGTAAGGAGGTGAGACGCTGGATGCCGGATCTTGTGCGGAACTTGGACGTCTATCAGGCCTGAATCGCCACTGGAAGGCCGCCCCGCCCCCGGCTCCACCCGTAACGACAGTCATAGCGTGTAGTGAACCTGGACTGAGATCATCACGAATCATCACACCACCCTTCGCTGACGTATTCTTGCCTGTACCGTTGCTTACTACGCGAGCCGTGATTGAGCCGTTTCCTGTGAGTTCCTTAAACATATAATGGAAACCATCGGCATTACCCCAGATGTCGTGTCCATCACCTGTAATTTCAAATGTATCACCGCTTTGGATGGATCTTCCGCCAGCAGTTCCGATATCAACACTCCACCAACCGGCTGGGCTTGGCCATTCGATCAGTAAATCGGAATACTCAGCCACAAGCGTCATATCTTGTGTTAAAGTAAATGTGTATTCCGGTGTATCTGTTATTGTGTTTCCGCTTACGTCTTTCCATCGCACAAATATAAACTCAGATGAATCACCTGCAACCATTGGAGCGGATAAGCTGACAGTTTCTCCCTCTAAAATAGTAATGTTAAAATCGGCTATTAAAGTACAATCATCTGTTTTGCTGCCGGTTAAGTCAATCTTTATGCCCTTGACTGGTGTGGACTGCACTTTCAAAATAGACAGATCACCTATAGTAAAATCTCTTCCTGACATATCGCTTACACTCGGATCTGAGAGCGATACCACCCGGACACGGTAATGTGATCCCACAGGTAGTGGGCAGTTGCTCCATCGGAAATACCGTCCATCGTATCGCAGGCTCTGCGCCCTTGGAATCTGGTGCCATGTATTACCGCTGTTAGGAGAATATTCCAGCTTTATTCTCTCGCCGGATGTAAATCCCGTACCTGCTGCATTCCAGCGTATATAGAAATCAGTACCCCGCTCGATGACCTCACAACCCTTAGGCTGAAGTACCTGCAAATGCCTGCCGCTCTCTTCTTGAAGTAACTGAATACATGGATCACCGTGGAGAACAAAGTTATATTGATGGTATGGTTCGCTTATACGTTCTGCAGCCAGCGAGGTTAGAATTCCAGTTAGAATCTCCCCTGTTGTCCTGTCCTTAGCTCGTGTCATAGCAGGAAAGAATTCCCTGCAATCTTTGAATGACTGCTGGGCACCCCATATGTGACCGAAATATGCGATGGCACCGCCATTGGGATTCTGGAGCAAAGACTCGGTTATACTCTTTCCTTCACCGTCGAAGACCGCAGTGGCACATGCAAAACTAAATACAATGCTTGGTATCGAATTAGTTAATGACATTGCGTGCTCTGTAACAAAACGACGTCCACCTAAAGCCCATCCGCCTGTCACACCATGGCCCCAGTAAAAAAGAAAATGATAACCTTGATTCAGTTTATCGATTAATCGCTCACGTGTAAGATCATAATCACCGCATAAGTCAGTATCCCATGATGAGTATCCATCCCAGAAGAAATCTAAAGGCAATGCCTGCCAGGATGGCTGCATGGAGTAGTTGTATATATGCATTTGATGAAATTCAGCTCCAGCCACAGGATCATGGTGCAGGTAATCTCTCCGCCTTGTATCACCCGAATAAAAACCTGCCCAGGCACCGAAAACAAGCATACTGTTGGAAAAATAATCCGGTGATGCTGTTTCATAAGTAACAACCTTATTTATATACGCTTTTGCATCTTTAAAAGCCTGCAGTGGAATCCTGCCGAGATGAACTTCGGGTATTAGCGCTGCAACAGTCACCTCACTCTTTTCACCATAAAAGCCGTTGCCATTCTCATCCCAGCTACCACCATCCACATCTGCATAGTACAAATCGATCGGCATCTGTAAACCGGACTCTGTCGGATCACAATACCGTACTGGAACAATAGCCTGATCACCACCTAGGGCTACATATCGGGTTCCGTTATTTATGTATTGATCAATAATGCAATTCCTGATTTGTTCCGGCTCATCCTCGCCGGTATAGGTTGCATAGATGTCCTCGACTGTGAACAATTTGCCGGGAAAACCTTGCTCTGTACGACGCTGCACGAGAGGTTCAAATGTCGGGGCAAGTTCCTCATTTGTGATGAGCAGATAGACGGCTGGCTCGGCATCGGCATGGACAAATGGCCAGACTACTATAATCAGAATCAAAGGGAATGTACTCAGTATTCGTGATTTTCTTATCTCTATCATTCTCGTATCCTCCACTTCCTGTATTTGGCAATTAAATTACTACTTTGTGTACGAAAACAACTTACGAAGAAAGAATTGGATGATTTTCAAAGGATGTCTCTCTGAAGAAATACTGTATCATATCTAAGGGATGTTGTCAATACGAACGAAAATTCGAGGAATTTTCGTTCAAAAACGCTCACTCTCAAAAACAAAAATCTAAATTTTCAAAAATTTTTATCTCCTTTTATTACAACGGGTTACGAGTCACGGGTCACGAGAAACGGATAATTTTTCGACTCAAAACTGCACACTGCTCTAATTATAGAGGCAGGCTTTTTTTCGCCTGCCCCCACGTTTAGAATGCCGCCTGCCCCCTTATTTAGAGTGCTTTGCACTCTAAGGGGGTGTATTCTGTGGGGGCCTGCCCTGCCTGTCCTCCATAGCCAAAGGCGAAGGAGGAAGCTTGTCCTCGAATGTCGTAATCGGGGATCCATAATTAACTATAATGACCAATTATGAGCATCAATTATCCAACTTTAGCTCACTTTAGTCACTTTAGTCACTTTAGGCACTTTAGTCACTTTAGGCACTCTTTCAATTATAACATATTTCCAGATACCCTTTTTATGCAAAACAAAGCCAATTTTAGAAATGACAAAATGAACATAACTTTAGATATGACAAATAATTACATGATTTTATCCCGCTCACCGGGCGAAAAAACAAACCCAATTCAAAGCCAATTCAAACCCAATCAAAGCCAATTTTGGGCCAAAATCAAGGGGGGCAAAGCCAAAACAAACCCAATTCAAACCCAATTTACCACCCTGAAGGGTGCCAATTTGCTCGTATTTGTGAGAAAAACGATATATACTTCTGGAAAGAAGAACGGTGGCAAAAGTAAAGGAGAGACAATTTTGAATAAGTTCACAAGACGAGATTTCTTAAGATCGATAGGAATAGGCGCAGCCTCTCTACTGGCATCCCGGCTAACAAAGGCCGCGGACAGACCCAGGCAAACAAACATCGTCATTATCATCGGCGACGACATCGGCTACTCTGATTTCGGCTGCTACGGCGGTGAGATTCAAACGCCGAACATCGACAAAATCGCCGCCAAAGGCATTCGTTTTACCCAGTTCCACACCGAAAGTATGTGTGCTCCCACGCGGGTCTCCCTGCTGACGGGTCAGTATCATATACGCGGATACAACAGCGGCAGAAACGTTACAATCGCCGAGGTACTCTCGAAGGCCGGCTACCGAAGCTGTACCGTAGGCAAATGGCACAACGTGGGCGAGCCGATACTCAACAGAAAAGCACCACTCGAACGCGGTTTCGATAATTTCTTCGGTACTCCACAGGGATGCGGCAGCTTCTTCGCCCCGCTGACCCTGAGCCGGGACGGCAAGCCGGCTGAAGACCAATGGAAAAAGAACAAGGACTTCTATTATACCGACGCTATCAGTGATAACGCCGTGCGATATATAAAGGATACACCGAAAGAAACCCCGCTTTTTCTTTATACGGCTTACACTGCGGCACATTGGCCCCTGCATGCTTTACCTGAAGATATCGAAAAACAAAAAGGCCTTTACGCAATAGGCTGGGACAAGCTTCGCCAACAGCGACTCGAACGTATGAAGAAGATAGGTATAGTCAAACCCGATACTCCGCTTTCGCCGCGGCATCCGAATGTGCCGGCATGGAAGGATGAAAAACACAAGCAATGGCAGCAGAGGCGAATGGAGGTTTACGCTGCTCAAATAACCCGCATGGACAAAGGGATAGGACGGATTCTTAAGGCTCTTGAAGAAACGAACCGGCTGGACAATACGCTGATTATGATGCTTGTTGATAACGGCGGCTGCCATGTGGAATACCAGCAGTCACGCACCGGGGCGTTTCTGAATAAACAGACTCGCAACGGCCGAGAAATGAAAACCGGCAACCGCCCGGATATAATGCCCGGTCCGGAAGACACCTGGCAGAGCTACGGATACGGCTGGGCAAATGCAAGCAATACGCCGTTTCGTATGTTTAAGCAGTACGACCACGAAGGCGGTATTTGTGTGCCGCTGATAGTTCAATGGCCGAAAGTTATCAGCCACGGCGGGCAAATCACACGCCAGGTATGTCACGTTATGGACATTTTGCCAACGGTCATTGAGGCCGCAGGTATTAAATATCCCAAAACTTATAATGGCCGGCGGATTGGCCCGGCCGATGGAAAAAGTATGCTGCCAATCCTCCGGGGACAGCAACGTCAAAATCACGAAGTTCTGTTCTGGAAATTTTCACACGGCTGCGCAGTGCGGCAGGGCAAATGGAAGCTTGTAAGAATGGACAAAGAGCCGTGGGAGCTTTATGACATAGAAGCCGACCCTGTCGAGCTTAACAATCTGAACAGGAAGTATCCGGAAAAAGCTGCCCAGCTCGCGGCTCTTTGGGAAAAGTGGTATAAAAGCTCTGAACAAAAGAATCCCGGCGAAAAGAAGAACAGAAAATGAATATTCCGTGCCAATCTCACTAAAAGTAACACTGGCTATCCGACATACCAATCGTAACTTAATTCAGGAGAATCATAAACTTCGGTAAAGGGCCTGCCCAGTTGCTCACAAAGCGACTTTAATCCCTGCATACGCTCATATCCGGTACCCTTTAGAAAATTGTTTCGCGAAGCAACGTCTAATGTCACCGCCTCTTTCCAGACTGCCCGGCCGGCCATTACACCGCTTGCTCCGGCCTGGCAGGCAACTCGCACTTGCTTCATAAAAGTTTCATAAGAAACGCCAGCCGACAATAATACCCACGGGACCTCGCTTGCATCGGTCAACTCTTCACAGGCATCGCGCCAGATATTTTCATCCGGTTCGGCGCTAACATCGACGGGAAATTCAGCTTTGAGAATATCAACACCCAAAGGAACCAGCCGCCGCGCAGTTTCAATTACGACCTGACGCCTTTCTTCGGGCGGTAAGGGCTTGTTCTGATCGTCGCAAGCATAAGATAAAGGTTCAAGAAAAAAAGGTATATCATATTTAGCACAATCGCAGGCCACCTTGCTAACAAGGCCCTCGCGTTCTGCGGCCTGAGGGGCCTGGGGGTGATAGTAAAGCAGCATTTTCACACCTGATGCCCCCATACGAACAGTCTTTTCAACCGACCAGCTCTCAACCAGGCCCGTCGTACGATTTAGCGGATCGCCGGTTGAGCCGCTATCCAAAGCAACAATCAATCCGGTGTTACCGGGCATCGAACCGTCCGCCACACACTGAGCAGCGGCAGTTTCCGGGTCCAGCAGAACTGCGGATGTCGCCGGTGCCAAATGACGCACAATGTCTCTTTTTAGAGATGTCAATGTTTCATTCGTATTGCCCTGAGGTGATTCGGTTCCCAGTGAACGACGAAGCGGACCCCGGTGGTCAACGGCTACTATGTAAAAAGTACCCTTCGGACCGGCTGTCTGCTGCAACCTCCGCCACTTACCGATGGTCATCGCCATGGTTGAACACCTCCTTTGTTAAACCCCGTGCACCCGCAGATATTCACGGTTTCGCCGGGCACTTTCCTTCGGCGAGCCCATCCCCGGCAGAACATCCTGCTCAACAACAATCCAGCCGTAATAATCATGCTGCTTTAACCAGTTAAGTACCGCCGGAAAATCTACACAGCCCTGTCCAAGCTCACAGAATACACCTCGCCGAACCGCCTCAAAATAATCCCATCCTTCATTGCGTGCGCTGTCGGCGATTTGGGGCTGACAATCCTTAAAGTGTACATACCAGATACGCTCGGCAAAAAGTTCGAAGGCTTCAAGCGCAACTTTTGAGTCATTTTTTCCACAGCCATAAGTATAATGACCCGTGTCAAGTACAAGCCCTAATAAATCCTCATCGGTCATTTCAAGTAAACGGGCAACCTCATCAGGCCTCTCAATAAATCCGCCGCAATGATGATGAAACACGGTACGCAAACCTGTTTGAGACTTCACCGCCCGGGCGACATCTTCGGCGCCGCGGGCAAAGACATTCCACTGCTCATCGGACAGGCTCATTTGAGGGCTTGTACGCCCGGCATGTTTTGTCCGAACCGCATCGGTTCCGTTATCGTCGGCAAGCGCCAGAAACGGTAATTGATCATAGCCGTCCTTTTCGGCGACATCAGCCAACAAGCGGGCAATCTTTAATGATTCGGCAATACCATCTTGATGAGCATCGGCATCTTTAAGCGCCACAGGCACAAACGCACCAAGCATAACCAATTCTCGATTGGCCAGCTCATCGTGCAACTGCTCGGGCTCTGTAGGCATATAACCCCAATCGCCTAATTCAGTTCCTCTGTAGCCCGTTTCCTTCAGCTCATCGAGCATTTGCCCATAAGGTATCGCCCTGCCTTCAAGGCCTTCAAATTCCAAAGAGCCCCAGGAACACGGAGCATTCGCAATACGAATTTTTGACACGCAAGACCTCCCCTTGCCAATGGCGAATATTATCAGGCCAATTTGTCAATTTGAGTTAAAAGTAAAATCGTTCCTGCTTACTGCTTTCTTCCCATTCTTCGCGAGCTTTTTGAACGCTCTTCATCTCACTTACTTCAGCCACGGGCACATCCCACCAGCTTTCATATCCCGGCACACCTACATACCGGTCGTTGCGAATATAAATCACCGTGGTTTTGTCGGTTTTCTTGGACTCTTTGAACGCTTTAACAAAATCATCATACGTCTGGCACTCAATAACATGAGCACCCAGTCCACGCGCATTCATAGCAAGGTCCACTGGAAGCGCTTCGGGCTGGTCTGATGTATCATCAGGAAGCTTGTTATCGCTCGGATAAGCATAACGTGTGCCGAATCCTTCCTGACCCAGGTAACGACTTAGTCCGCCGATGCTGTTGAAGCCCTGATTGTCCATTATAACGATAGTAAGCTTATATCCTTCCTGTATGGAAGTAACAATTTCATTGCACAGCATAAGGTAGCTGCCGTCGCCGACCATAACGACCACTTCCCGCTCCGGGGCCGCCATTTTGATTCCCAGCCCGCCGGCAATTTCATAGCCCATACAACTGTATCCGTATTCAAGATGGAAATTCTTCGAATGCCGCGTGCGCCATAATTTATGCAGGTCGCCGGGCATACTGCCTGCGGCGTTTATCATTACCGCATCAGGCTCGCTCAGCTCGTTGACAGCTCCGATTAATTCACCCTGACTCGGCAAGGGCTTATTACGAATGGCGTAAATTCGGTCCACCTCTTCCTGCCATTCCTTATGCAGCTGCTGTGCCTTTTGCTGATAGTCATTCTCAACATGATAACCTTCCAGCAGCTCCATTATTTCTTCAAGAGTTACACGGGCATCGGCCAGTAACGGCAAAGCGGAATGCTTATAGGCATCAAATTCAGCAACGTTAATATTTACGAAACGAACATCCGGATTCTGAAAAGCCGTCTTGCTCGCCGTGGTAAAATCGCTATAGCGTGTTCCAATACCAATAACCAGGTCCGCATCGCGTGCTATCCGATTTGCGGCAAAGTTCCCTGTTACGCCAATCGCGCCCAGGTTCAGAGTATTGTCATAAAGCAAACAGCCTTTACCTGCCATCGTTACACCTACGGGAATACCCGTCTTTTCTACAAACTTTTTTAGAGTATCTTCAGCACCGCTGTAAATAACTCCGCCACCTGCGATAATCAAAGGACATTTGGAATCGCGTATCCACCGGGCAGCTTCTTTGAGTGCCTTGCTGTCCGCCCGATTACGCGGAATGCTCCAGATGCGTTTATTAAAAAACTCGACCGGATAATCATGTGCTTCGGTCTGGGTATCCTGCGGAAGGGAAAGAGTCACCGCGCCGGTATCAGCCGGGCTGGTAAGGACACGCATGGCCTCGGGCAATGCCGTTAATATCTGATCCGCCCGATTGATGCGGTCCCAGTATCTACTGACCGGCTTAAAACAGTCGCTTACAGATATATCCTGTGTGATTTCGGATTCCAACTGCTGCAGAACCGGCGCCACATTGCGACGCGCGAATATATCACCCGGCAACAGCAAAACCGGAAGATGATTAGTCGTCGCAACCGCCGCTCCGGTTATCATATTTGTCGCCCCCGGACCGATCGATGAAAGACAGGCAAATGTCCCCATCCGATTTTTCATTTTGGCGTAAGCGGCCGAGGCATGCACCATTGCCTGCTCGTTACGGGTCTGGTAATAGCGAAACTCCGGATACTGCTGCAAAGCCTGGCCTATACCGGACACACAACCATGACCGAAAATACCAAAACACCCAGCAAAAAATGCTTGTTCATTACCATCACGCTCCACATACTGTTGAGTAAGATACTTAACCAATGCCTGCGCCATTGTTAAACGAACAGTTTTAGCACTCATAACAAGACCTCCAAAAGCTATGTTTTATAAAACTCTCTCAAACTTAGTATCCAACAGTTCGGATTATATGTGTAAAAATGCCGTGGTTCAATAAAAGTTCCACCACGATGAGAATTATCGCTATTCAAGCCCTCCGTAACCTTCGACAAAGGCCATTACCTCATCATAAGTAGGCATAAAATTAGCACAACCATGTTTGGTGACAACAATCGCCCCACAGGCATTGCCCATGCGTGCGGACTTATACCATCCCCAATCTTTGACATATCCATAAAGAAATCCCGCGGCGAAGGCATCTCCGGCCCCCAGAATATTTGTCACTTCAACCGGGAAACCCGGCGCATCGATTTGCTCTATTTTGCCCTGTTTATCCACCAGATGAACACAAACACCATGACTGCCTTTTTTTTGCAGGAGTGCCTCGGGCCCCATCGAAAGCATCTTACGAATCGCCTCGTCCACATCCCCCTTGACCTGGGTATCGGAAACCGAATCTGTAAGCTCTATATGACTGACATCCGTTAACATTGCGGCATTTATCTCATCTTCGGTTCCAATCACAATATCCGCCAGACGAAGGGCCGTACGAACCACCACGCCGAATGCCCTTGGGTCGTGCCACTGGTCGGGACGAAAATCTATATCGAGAACAACTTTCGTCCCCGCCTGCCGGGCGAGTTCCGCAGCAAATAATGTCGCACTGCGACTCGGCTCCAGGGATAAATTTGTGCCGGCAAACTGAAATACTTTACTGTCGGAAACCGGAGCTTCAAGAACGTCATCTATCGTCAATGCAATATCAGCACAATTTTCACGATAATAGACCAGAGGAAAACTATCAGGCGGCTCGATACCCAAAACCACCGCGCTGGAGCGGTTGCCGGGCTTATGGCAGATAAAACGTGTCTCTACTCCCTCTTCGGTCAGAAATTTCAGGATAAAATCCCCCACCGGATCCCGGCCAAGACCTGTCAACAAAGCGGTCTTCAGCCCCAGCCTTCGCCCTCCAACGCTGATATTCGTCGGCGAACCTCCAACATAAGCGGCAAAACTTTTAATATCCACAAACGCCGAACCGATATCATTACTGTAAAGGTCGATTGATGAGCGCCCCATATGAAGCGTGTCGTACGTCCGTTTGCTTTCACTCATATAATACTCCTGTACAAAACGGCTGCTTTGCTTAATGCGGATCAAACTAATATAACGGAAGCCGGTTGTCTTTTTGTTTGTAAGTCTCTGTCACCCAGGTGTATTTCGGGTCATCCTGATTAGCGAGCGCCTGGGCGCTGCCCGCCAATACATTCAGGTAGTAGGTTGTATATCCGGGCGCACTGACCACGGGATGATAACCTTCCGGAACCAGAACAGCACAGTTATTATCCGCCCGAACCAAAGCATCAATCGGACAACCCGCCTTGTGAAGCGGAGAAGTCTGACCCGTATATACCCGCTGATAGGCGTAACCTTCGGGTTTGTCAATTTTATAAAAATACACTTCCTCAAGATCGGCTTCAAGCAGATTACCCTGGTCATCTTCCAGATGGACATCATGCTTATGAGGCGGATAGCTGCTCCAGTTGCCGCTGGGAGTATAAACCTCAACCAGCACCAGGCGATGCACGGGCGAGTTTGAAGGCAGCAAATCATTAATCTGACGACTAACGTTATCACCCCCCCGTACCGAAATATCCACATCCCCGGGCTTAATCAGCCAGGGTTCATGGTCCTCATCGGTCGGCACCCAGGTCACGGCATACTCACCACCCTGCTCAGCTGTAATTGTAAACTCAGTGCGGCGGGGCAGATATAATGCGTGAGCCGCACCTTCAAAAACATCTTTGCGCGAGCCAATTGCTGACCACCGGCCCCGATTCGAACTAACGCTGTAGCGCCCGCTCAAATTTACGATAGCCAGCTCATTGTCACCGCTCTCAAAAGACCAGCTCTGATTGGCCGCAAGCCTTCTGGCCTGAAAGCTGATATATTCCCAACCCGCCTGCTGCGGCGTGATAGATAAAATCAAATCCGGATCATCTGGGAAATCGCCTGGTTTAACTAAAATATTATCTGCGGTATATTGCATTTATCAGACTTCCTGAATTAACATTGCCGGGCTGAGAATCAGCTTTAATATTTCGAATTATCTTCTAATGCAGGTAAAAATCCCTTCATCAACGTATCATTATACGAAACTATCCCCAGTACGCCACAAAAACTCATACGAGTTATTGAAACCTGTGTTTTTTTGCAATCAATAATGTTAAACTTTCCGTCTATGATGTTTTTTGCTAAAATCCGTGTACACATCCTTTGTTAAAATAAAGAAACGATACGATAAAAGTTAGGAGTACAAACCATGAAAAAAGCTATAGGCATAATTGCTATGGTTGCAATAGCGGCTGTTTTTATAATAATTGGTATCATCCGCAAAGGAAGCAGCCTGGATGAACGCCGTATCGCTGTGATTCCCAAAGGAACATCATCGGTTTTCTGGGAGTCCGTGCGTGCAGGGGCTCAAAAAGCAGGCGATGAGTTTGGCTATGAAATTTCATGGAACGGCCCGGAGCTTGAGAGCGACAGGGAAAGACAAATACAGATAGTCGAAGATTTTATCGCCCTGAAAGTCGCGGGTGTCGTCCTGGCGCCTAACGGCAGTAATGCCCTGGTACCTAAGGTAGAAGAAATGTTCGCCAAAAACATTCCCTGTGTAATTATCGACTCGGAAATCGATACCGACAAGTATGTCTCGTTCGCGGCTACTAATAACTATCAGGGCGGTGTAATTGCGGCCCGGCGGATGGGAAAGATTCTGAATGGAAAAGGCAAGGTTATTGTTACAAAGTTTATGCCCGGTTCAGGTTCGACCATCAATCGGGAAAACGGCTTCATCGAAACTATCGAGAAAGAATTTCCGGATATAGAAATCGTGGATACAAAATACGGAATGGCCACTGTGGAGACAGCATTGCAGGCTGCCGAAGACCTACTGACCAAACATGCCGAACTCGATGGTCTCTATGCCAGTAACGCGAGCACTTCCGTCGGCTCGGCACAGGCACTACAAAGTCAGGGCCGAACCGATAAAATAAAAATGGTTGGTTTCGATGCCGAAGAAACGCTCATCGATAAGCTCAGGTCGGGAGTGGTTGATTCATTGGTTGTACAGGATCCATACAAAATGGGATATATAGGAGTTAAGACTCTCGTTGATAAAATCAACGGTAAAGAAGTCCCCAAATCAATAGATACAGGTGTTGAGCTGGTCACTTTAGAACGCTTAGAGGAACCGAAGATCAAGGCTTTGCTTAATTTGAAATGATAGCAACCACTACTAATAATCAGCTGTCAGGTGCGGAAACTTCATTGCGTATGAGGGGAATTTCCAAACAGTTCGGGCCTGTCCGTGCTCTTTCCGATGTCAGCTTTACAGTCCGCCGGGGTACGGTCCATGCGCTGGTGGGTGAAAACGGGGCCGGCAAATCAACGTTAATGAAAATTCTGGCAGGTGTATATCAGCCCGAGACCGGGACTATCGAAATCAACGGAAAGGTGCAAAAGCTCGCTAAACCTTCGGAAGCCCTCGCGGCCGGGATATCGATGATCTACCAGGAACTGGACCTTGCGGAACATTTAACAGTAGCGGAAAACGTTTTCCTCGGAATGGAACTGCCGGGACGTCTGCCTTTCATAATGGACCACAAAAAGATGATAGAGCGGACGGCTGAAATTGCACAGCGTTTTAATTTTAAGATTGATCCGACGACCGTAGTAGAAGAACTGGCCATGGGGGATTGCCAGGTTATTGAGATACTTAAAGCACTGATGCGCAAGGCCTCGATAATTGTTATGGATGAGCCGACATCGTCTCTGTCTGAAACTGAAGCGGTAATGCTTTTCAAGTTGGTAAAAGCTCTGCGCCGACAAGGGCTTTCCATTATCTACATTTCCCATCGGCTTGAAGAAATTGTCGGACTGGCCGATGATGTAAGTGTCTTGCGGGACGGCCGGATGGTCCATTCCGGGCCAATGGCGAATCTGGATATCCCCAAAATTGTACATCATATGGTGGGAAGAGAACTGAAGGATTTCTTCCCTGCTCGGACAGTCAATATCGGCCAAACCCTCGTTCGGGTTAGAAACCTCTCTTCACAAAATGGGATAGAGGATATTTCTTTCGATATTCGAAAAGGTGAAATTGTTGGAATGGCGGGATTAGTTGGCGCCGGACGCACCCAGGTAGCTCAAGCATTATTCGGCATCGACAGGAAGACATCCGGCACTATCGAGCTTGATGAATGCCGCCCGGAGATTAACTCGCCGACCGACGCCATAGCCAACCACATTGCATTTTTAACCGAAGACCGCAAGCGCACCGGCTTATGCCTGGAGCTTCCCTGCAGTTGGAATGTCACCTTGCCGAACCTGGCGGCAATAGGTATGAAGAACATCATAAAGCCCGGCCTGGAAAGCAAAATCGTTACAGATATCGCAAGTCGTATTTCCATCAAATGGCTGGGACCTCAAGCACCTGTGGATTCCCTTTCCGGCGGGAATCAACAGAAAATTCTTATCGCCCGCTGGTTATTGGCCGAGTCAAAGTTCATGATTTTCGATGAGCCGACGCGAGGTATAGACGTCGGGGCGAAAAAGGAAGTATATTCACTTCTCAATGAACTGGCAGAGGAAGGCAAAGCGATACTATTTATCTCATCTGAATTACCGGAGCTATTCGGCATAGCCGACAGAATCCTGGTAATGCGTCGGGGGCGATTAGTGGGAGACGTAAATCCTAAAGAAACCACTCAGGAAGAAGTTATGCATTTGGCAGCAGTGGAGGCCGCTCAATGAGTAAACTGGCAAGACAGTTACTGCCCTTTGGCAGCCTGATATTAATCATCTGTTTTCTCTCAGCTTTGAAACCTGATACGTTTCTGACTACAGATAATTTCCTGAACGTACTTCGCCGCTCAAGTGTGAACGGCATTATAGCTGTCGGAATGACGGCAATTATCATTTCTGCCGGAATCGACCTTTCCGTTGGCTCAATGATGGCTCTTAGCGGTATGGTCGGTGCCTGGGTGATGATTCTAATCGGCGGAACAAATCCACAGGGAGCAGCCCTTGTTCTCGGCACCTTCGTCGGTGTTGTCACCGGGCTTGTCTGTGGTTCTTTGAACGGCCTGTTAGTTACCAAGCTGAAGCTACCTCCTTTTATTGTAACCCTGGGGACCATGAGTACTTTTCGCGGGATTTCTTATGTAATGAATGCCGGAAAACCTTATAATATTCCCCACTACAAGTACCTTAATGAGGGGATTGTTCTCGGTATTCCCATTTCCGTTTTGATTTTTGCTTTCATTATTGCCCTTGCCGGTTTTTTGCTAAAGTACAGCCGTCTGGGGCGCTATACTTATGCCATCGGATCAAATAGAGAAGCGGCTTTTCATGCCGGCGTAAATGTGGATTCCTGTTTGATACGAATCTATGCTCTAACGGGTTTGGTGGTAGGGATAGCCGCAATGATTACCACCAGCCGGGCCGTCTCGGCGCAGCCGACGGCTGGTGTCACCCTTGAGCTTGACATTATCGCCGCGGTAGTAATCGGCGGCGCCAGCCTATCCGGCGGCAGAGGAACAATAATCGGCACATTAATAGGAACACTTTTAATAAGCTTTTTGCGGAACGGATGTACACTTTTAGATATCTCCACTAATGTTCAGTTGATAGTCATCGGGGCCATAATTATTATAGCGGTTGCGGTTGACCAGTTGGCACGCTCCAAAGCGACCGCCGGACAATTTGAGTAAATACGTACAACTTTTTCCGCCTGTGTTATTATTTGAATTAAGAGCGGGCTGGCCATTGATATTCTACTCAAGTATTGTAGGCTTGAATCGACACATGACAAAAGAAAGAGAGGTGAATTATGAAAATCGCACACTTTTTTTCCGTTATCAAAATTTTGGAAAACAAGATTTCAGAAACAATCCCGCTGAAAACCATTCTGGCTATTTGTATTATTGTGATGATAAATCAACTTAACGCTCTCAAGTCCGAAGTGGCCTCGATTCAAAGCGATGTGTCATCGGTAGAGTCCGAGGTATTCTCAATAAAGTCTGAGGCATCCTCTATAAAAAGAGATGTATCCTCGATAGAATCTGATGTTTCCTCGATGAAACGGAATATTAGTACGATAGGCTCTGATGTTTACTCGGTAAAACGAAACGTATCCTTAATAGGTTCTGACGTTTCCTCGATTAAGCTTGGACGGTAGCTAAAAAGAAAAGAAAAAAGGTGAGTGAGACGAACACAAATGTAAGAAAGATAAAATATTTTTACTCGGATTTTTCGTTCTGGGCTCTTATTGTATCTAACCTGATAGTGATAGCCTGGGCACTGTTAGAGGAATGGTCGTTAGCAATCATAATGTGGGCTTACTGGAGCCAAAGCGCATTTATCGGCATCTTCTGGTTCTTTAAGATATTGGCCCTCAGAGATTTCTCCACCAAAGGATTTAGAATCAATGACCGACCTGTGAAGCCAACTAAAGACACTAAAAACTGGAGTGCTCAATTCTTTCTTTTCCATTACGGATTTTTCCACATTGTGTATTCAATCTTTTTGAGAGGGAAGTTTAAGTCCGTGCCAATATTTCAACTATTGGTTTCGGCCGGTATTTTCTTTGTTTATCAGTGTTATTCATTTTTCTATAACAAAAAATGGGAAGCTAAAGGGAAACCAAATATTGGCGCAATGATGTTTTTCCCCTATGCTCGTATTATTCCTATGCACATTACAATATGCATAGCATTCAGTGACTGGGGACAACAGCAGGCATTAGCACTGTTTTTATTCCTCAAATTGCTGGCGGATATGGTTATGCATGTGGTTGAGCGCAGAGGTTTTGCTGATTTTGAAAAGAAAGACAGTTCTCCTGTTTAATCAAAAAGGCAAAGTGAAAATATAGCAAGTGTATTCCAACAGCAACACACAATCGGATCAAGCCGTTTCTTTCTCTAATACTCAAATCATTCCAGAAAAATAGTAGTGCCGCTTTCATGTGATTTCAGAGCCGCAGTGAACAGTCGATGCCATGAAGCTGTTTCATCAGGTGTAACGCAGCCGGAAAACATAGTAAAAGGTTTACCTTTGTCGAACTCATATAAAAATCCGGCCCACATCTGCAGAATCGCATCGGATACTCCAAACTGAAAGATATCATGCGTGATAGATTTGAATGGAATTTCCTGCCCCATATCAATTTTCTGCCATACCTGCTCCCGGCCACTGTATTCAAGTACTTCGAGTGTGTTGGCGTTCTTAGTACTAAACTTAGCGCAGGCTTTTGTACCTAAAACTTCAAGGTACCAGTTGTTCTTCTGGCCGGGTGAGATACGCTGTGTCCTGAGCGTAAACGGAAAAACATCTCCGGAATCGGAATCTCTTGCCTGGCAAAGAAGTGTCGCGTTATCCCATGTCCGGCAAGGTACCATCCCGCCTTTTCCATCCGGACGCTCTTGTATTATATTTGAGAGCACAGCGCGAACATCCAAAGGAATCCAGCCCGCCCTGAAAGGAACTGAACAAACATGTGGTCCCAAATCTCCCATACAGCCGTATTCACCATTGGCCTCGACAGTTCGCTTCCAGTTGATTGGTTTGGCAGGATTAAGGTCGCTGGAGTGCAGGAAGCCAACGTTGACCTCAATAATTCTACCGAAGGCACCAGCCTCTACCATTCGGCCAATTCTCTGCACGGCAGGGAAGAACAGAAACTGTGACGAACATCTAACAAAACAATCAGGGTGCTTTGTGACACAGGCCATTATCGCGTCATTCGCTTGCTTGTCTATACCAAACGGCTTTTCTCCCATTAAGTGTTTGCCGGCTTCCAGAGCGGCACAGTAGAACGTCTGATGCAGGTTGTGCGGAACCGAGATATAAACCGCCTCAACGTCAGGATTATCAAGAAGCTCTCGATAGTCATTGGTAACCTGTCTGAGAGTCGGTATGTTATCCTTAAACCACCGAATATTCTCCTGGGAAATATTACGACGGCAAATTGCAGTTATTTCAGGCCTTACGTTCATCTCAGGCAGATGAAGCCAACGGGCAGCGGCACTGGCAAATTCGCGTCCCATCATACCGCAGCCAATTATTCCAAAGCGAAGAGTCTTCATTTGGGATTACCAATGTGTCAAACTTACAATCCGCAAAGCTGAAACACAACTTAAACACTTTCCGGCTCAGGATGGATCCATGGCCGGCGATATGGCCGGCGCAGTAAACGATTCGCTTCGTCATCGTCCACAACCCGTCCTCTTTCAGGGTCCCAGACAAGCGTCCGGCCAAGCTGGCAAGCGATGTTAGCCAGTATGCACGAGGTAGCAGTGATATAGCCCTGCTCAATATCAGAGACAGGCTTACTGCGAGTCTCAACCGCCGCAAGGAAGTTCTTCCAGTGTCGCCGTATTGCCGAGGCTACTTGACGTTCCAGATCTTTCTCAGTCTCATCTTCCGGGAATTTGTCATATTCGTAGAGTGCATCGCCGTGCGCCTTTTCGCCCTTGCCGCGAGGAATGAAATCATACTTATGGACATCCGCCTTAAGCGTCCCTTTATCGCCATAGATAAAGGCCGCCCAGGGATATTCAGGATCAGGTGCATTGCCCCAGGTGCGATGCGTCCAGACCACAGGCATATCGGGGAAATCAAACGTTGCAATCTGAGTGTCGGAAATGTTGGCTTTACTGTCCTTGTCCACCAGGATACCGCCGGAGGAGCTGACACTGTTCGGCCAGCCTAAATCCAGCATCCATCGCACCATGTCGAGCATGTGAACGCACATGTCACCGATAATACCGTTACCGTATTCCATGAATGCCCGCCAGCTCCGCGGATGTACCAACGAATTATACGGCCGCTTCGGGGCAGGGCCGGTCCACATATCATAATTGAAATGTTCAGGGGCAGCCGTATCGGGCGGATTCCCGCGGGCACGCATATGATAGTAGCAGCAAATCTCGACATGGCCGACCTTACCGAGCCTGCCGGCTTTTATGATTCTCTCGCGAGCTTCGACCAGATGCGGGGTACTGCGTCTCTGCATGTTTACCTGCACGACACGTTTATACTTTCTGGCCGCGGCAAGCATGGCCTGCCCCTCGACAACATCCACACTGATTGGCTTCTCGACATAAACATCGGCCCCGGCCTTAACGGCGGCGATCATCGCCAGTGCATGCCAATGGTCGGGCGTAGCGACGTGAACGATATCGAGACGCTCTCGCTTGAGCATTTCGCGGTAGTCCCCGTAAGTGCGAGGCTTCTTCTTCGACCTCTGGCGGGCGGCCACCATCTCGGCTGCCTCGGCCAGCATCTTGCTGTCAACATCACACAGTGACACTACTTCAACCGGAGCGACCTGAAGCAGCCTAAACAGAGCGCTCTTTCCGTACCAGCCACAGCCAATCAATCCTACCCTTTTCGATCCCTGGCCGGCAAATCCTGTTGTATAGCCGGCAACAGTCGACAAAGCCAGGCCGGCCGCCCCGGCTTTAAGAAAATCACGACGATCCATGGTATTCCTCCAAAAAATAGTCTCAAAACAAATCCCAAAAAATCCTTCGGATTATACCCGGCCTTTGAATGTTTAGCAAGTGCTTAGAAGCGGTTTGATAATATCCCAGCTGCCGTACTGATTTTGGACGGCAGTGGAAACAGTGGTAATTGTTCGACAGCTTTGAAAACAGGCGATGATAATTTGCCTGCTGGTAGAAACAGTTTTTTTCTATACACCGATTTCAGAAAGGAATATAGAAAAAAACTACCCTCCTCTTACAACAGCAAAAAACGGAGAGGGCGGGATTCGAACCCGCGGTAGAGGCGTTCACCCCTACGACGGTTTAGCAAACCGTTGCCTTCAGCCACTCGGCCACCTCTCCAAATCTTTACTTAAAAACACTTTACGGCAACTTCGGCAAATCTTAAATTCTTTCTGAGTTGCCAATTTGTCTCGACAGCATCCTTAATTTATCGGATATATTGAGTTTATAGCAACTCTCTGTAAATCTGTCAATACTCCTGTATAAAATTGTTGTTAAGCCGCTTTTTGAGCAATTCATCACCAGCACGGTTCGCTCCATACAATAATTTCTCTTGACTGGAACACAGGTTATTTAGTATAAGTATAATTGGTGAAACTACTATGAATTGTACGTCTTCAGGTGAATTTCTAATTCACCATTTGTTGTCCAGTTTTTATGGAAGGAGGTTGCTTCAAATCATAAGGAATTTTTCAGAGCAAACACGTACTAACATTGCCAATAAAAGGAGGAAACAAAATGTGTAACCAACCATCAAAACAAATTTTACTTGGTATTTTCGCAGGATTGTTTTTAATAACAACACCTGTTCATGCTGTAAGAAACATCAAAATCTCAAACTACGGAGGTGGACACCAGATCTGGTTCGAAGCCGAGGATTTCGATGAACGCAATCCCGACACGGATCAGTATTATCCTATTGTTGATGTGGCGGACGCGTTCGGTCAGGCAATTACCAGAGCAGGTGGCGCCGGCGGCATGATACGCTGGACATTCGATGTCAGTGCTGCCGACGGCAAGAGCGGTACATGGAATTTTTGGGCGCGCGTTTTGAATCCCGACAATCTGTCGGATTATATGCTCGTGGAGGGAGACCCGGGCGACACAGAGATTCCCGCAGCCGCTCCATTCCCGGGAAGCGATGGAACACCGCCGTTCGTTAATGATGATGACCGAATCTTCGAGGAAACGACTGATCCCTGGGGTTGGTGGGGAAATAGCGAAGGAAGCACCAAAGAGCTTCAAAATGGCCAGAACACGATGTACATCTTTCACAGACAAGGCAGTAATACAGTCTTCTGGGACGTTTTCGTTTGGGCGGATGATCCTGGCTATAGGCCAACCGATGAGGATTATCAAAATGCCGTACCATTTACTCCCGGCACTGCCTATAATCCAAGTCCGGCCCATGATGCTATATATGAGGATACATGGGTGAGCCTCAGCTGGTCACCGGCAAAAACCGCCGCCTCGCACGATGTGTATTTCGGCGAGAATTTTGACAATGTAAACGACGGCATCAGCGAGACGTTCCAGGGCAACCAGACCTCGTCCTTTTATGTTGTCGGTTTTCCCGGTTTCCCTTATCCGGATGGTCTTGTTCCGGGCACAACCTACTACTGGCGAATTGACGAGGTCAAT
>JACNGQ010000242.1 GCA_014384025.1 Planctomycetota bacterium
GGTGGTTCCCTTATAGGCACGTGGAACCTTGAAGTTGCATCCGAGCGAGGCACTCGCAAGCAGAGACTTTTGGTCAATCCGGACATGAGCGGATTGTACGGGGCTATTCAAATCAAGAAAATCAACCTGGAAAACGACAAAGTGGATTTCCTGACGGTTTTGAAATTCGGTGACCAATCGTACGAGATAACATTCGTAGGAAAAATAGAAGATACGAAGCTTACAGGAGAGATAACGACCTCCCAAGGCAGCCAGAAGATAACAGGCACGAAAGTAATCCGTACATCCAGAAGACGCAGCACAGAGTAAACGAAGCATGTTTTGTTGAGCCTGCCGGAGTGGTCTTCGGCAGGCTCTTTCCTTAGTCACTCCTATCCATTACATGGCTGTCAAATCAGCTTACAATGGAGTCGATAAGACAATCCCAAAGCTTTATATGACATCATATTGTAAGCAGCCCATCTGCAATATTATACCCGATTGAATCCGGATTATCGGCCTAACGATTTTTAGAAATACCTGAGAATAAAGTTCTTCAGTCCGCTTAGAGTTTGGTCGATAATTTCCGATGGAGGCAGCTTTATCATGGATTCAGGAAGCACATCCTAATTAGTATTCAAGGGACTTTTAACATGTTCAGGAAAAGCTGATTGGGCATGTTGTTGAAGAGGCTAAAAATATGTTATTAATCAAAAACAATCTTATGGCGGTAAACGCCACACGTCATATGGGCAATAGTTACAATGCCCTTGCCACGTCGGTCGAAAGGCTCTCGTCAGGCCAGCGTATCAACAGCGCAAAGGACGATGCGGCCGGCCTGGCTGTTCGCGAATTGATGCGGGGCGACATCGCTGTTATCCGGCAGGCTGTTCGTAATGCTCAGGATGGCATTAGTCTGCTGCAGACGATGGAAGGGGCGATGGCAACAATCGATGACGCCCTGGTGCGTATGCAGCAGTTGGCCGAGCAGGCGGCCACGGGTTCGTACTCTTCGGCTCAGAGAGCGATTATGGAGAGCGAGTTCCAGGAAATGCGGTCGGAAATCGATCGTGTCGCCGGATCGACCGAGTTTAATGACATCAAAATGCTCGACAACTCAGCCACCGTTTCAATCCACCTCGGCAAGCTTACAACCGACAACATCAGCATTACCGGCAGCAATATCACCAGCGCATCGAGCGGCCTTAACATTACTGGCCTGACCATTTCCAACGCAACCAGCGCTCAGAGTGCAGTGACAGCGTTAGACAGCGCAATCAGCACCAAAGATACGGCTCGTGCCACATTCGGTTACAAGATGAACCGTCTTGAAAATGCCATATCGGTTCTTAATATTCAGGCTGAGAACCTGCAGGCAGCCGAATCCCGTATTTCGGATATCGATGTTGCCAGCGAAATGTCAGAGATGACGAAAAACCAGGTGCTTGCAGAAGCCGGTATGTCAATGTTAGCTCAGGCCAACATAATGCCCAAGACAGCATTGAAACTTTTCAAATAAAATCAGTGATTTGTAAAAGTTGTATTCAAAACAGATTTAGCAACCGGCACTTTATTTCTCCACTTTACGATGCTTCGCATCCCCTTTGACTTTGGTCATGGTCTTATAGAAACTATTGACTCTGGAGGCTTGTTTTGATAGATATTGAAGTATGATCGCAAATAGCTGGGATTATTTGATTGTTACGGCCTCAAATGATGCTCAAGCCGGAAATTATGAACATCAACTGGCTCTGAGACAAGAGCTTGGGCTGCTGCCCTGTGTTCGAGATGTGATCGTTGTGCCGGACCCCGACGGCAAGCGCATCGGCAGTGGTGGAAGCACAATTTGCTGTCTGCTCGAAGTTCTCAACCGGATACTTCGCCAGGGCAACGATCACAAGGGTACAGAAGTCTGCCAAAGCATTCTCGAAAAACTTCGAATTCTGATTGTACATGCCGGCGGTGATTCCAGGCGATTGCCTGTTTACAGTCCGTGTGGAAAGATATTTTTTCCAGTACCGGGTGAAAGTGACTGCTGCCTGCCACTGACTTTGTTCGACCGACAGTTGCCAACATATTTGAAGCTTCCGGCTCCGGAGCCGGGGGCCGGTCAGGTCGTTATTACATCGGGTGACGTATTGCTGGGATTCGAACCGGAGCAGGTGCGGTTTGCCAAAAAGGGTCTGACAGGTTTAGGCTGTTATGCATCTGTTGAGGAGGGGAAGAATCACGGGATTTTCTGCCGGGGCGAGAGGAACCAGGTCAGGCTTTTTCTGCAGAAGCCTTCACCTGCCGAGCAGCAGGGCAGTGGTGCTATAGATCCATACGGACAGGTAATTCTGGATATCGGAGTTATGAACTTCGCGGCGGACATTGCGGCGATGCTGCTGAAAGTTTTCGGCATGCAACGTAATTCCGAGGGCAGGTTAGAATTAGCCGGCAGGATGAGCGAAGCGCTGTTCAAGTACGGGCTTGATTTCTATCGTGAGATATGCTGCGGTATGGGCAGTGAAGCCACTTCGGCTCAATACATTAAATCTGTACAACAGAGTGGTTCACTCTGGGACAGTGAGTTATTGGGCAGATTGTTTGAATTGCTGTGCAGCATTCCATTTGGTGTTAATGTTCTGCCCCGATGCGAATTTCTGCACTTCGGCACGAGCAGGCAGGTAATCAGCAGCGGTAATATCCTGATGCAAAGGGACATAGGCTCAACTTCACTAAACACGTGCCTTAGCATCAATAACGAGATAATTGACGGCGGTGAAATTGCGGGCACAAATGCCTGGGTGGAAGGGTGTAAGATAAGGTCGAGGCTGACGTTAGGTGGTGAAAACGTTATCGTGGGACTGGATGTTGATGAGTCCGTGTCCGTGCCTTCGCAGATTTGCTTTGATGTGATTCCCGGCCTGGACCGTAATGGGAAGAAAGTCTGGTTCGTGCGCTGCTATAACATATACGATTCTTTCAAAGATTCCGTTGCCCAGGGCGCAACTTTCTGCGGAATACCTGTCCCTGAATGGCTTGAGCTTGTGGGGGCTGAGCCGGAAGACCTCTGGGATATTGATATACCAATCGAAGAACGAAGCTTGTGGAATGCCAGGATTTTCCCTGCCGTTAATAAGCTCAGTCGGTATCGTGAGTGGTTGTGGTTGTTCAATCCTGCCGAGGCCAATTCTGAGAATTTTCACACCTGGCGGGCAGCGGACCGCTATAGCTCGGCTGAAATCGCCACATTAACCGACCAGAAAGCGTTTCACCAAAAACGAAGCCTGATTCGCGCAGGTGAGATTCAAAAATCATTGCGGAAAATGTTCAGGGAAGACAGCGGACTCTCCGCGGGCGAATTAACTCATATCCTAAAGAATACCGCCGAACAATCCTTATGGATTACCGAGATGCTTGCCGAAGCCAGGTGGCGTTACAACTGCAATAACGACAATAGCCTCGACTCAATGGTTTTTCCCAGAGTCATTCATACAATCGGCTCAGTTTTGTCAGAGCTTGGCGATAGTGATATGCCGGTAGAAAAAGTCTTTCCGGGATTGCGTGAAAAACTCAATGACCCAGAGCACGACTGGCTTGGTTCGGTAGGTTTGGGGCTGGACTCATCGGTGAAGCTAAAGGAGTGGGCGCAGCAGGCCAGAAGGCTTGCCTTTCAATCTTTAAGTAAGGCGATAATTACGAGCAGCGGTGAGAAAACTATTAGGCCGCAGAATGCTCTGCGAAGTGATGAAATTGTGTGGGGACGTGCTCCTGCAAGGTTCGATACCGGAGGCGGCTGGACGGATACACCACCTTATTCACTCGAACACGGCGGCTGTGTGATAGATACCGCTGTAAATCTAAACAGTCAACCGCCCATTCAGGCTTATATGAGGGTGATTGACGAGCCTGTTATCCGCATCAGCTCGATTGATTTAGGCACGCGAGTTGAAATTTCCTTGCTCGATGAACTGTTAGATTACCGTAAGGCAACCAGCGAATACGCTTTAGCTAAGGCGGCACTGGCATTATCAGGATTTTCATCTGAGGCTGGCGACTGGTCGAAGGGTACAACTCTGAGACAAATGCTGGAGGAATTCGGCGGCGGTATCGAATTAACCACATTAGCAGCAATTCCCAAAGGCAGCGGCCTGGGGACATCGAGTATAATGGGGGCGGTTATCCTTGCAGTAATTCAGAGGGCTTTGGGACGGACGTTAACACATAAGGAACTGTTCCATTCGGTTTTGTGCCTGGAGCAGTCGCTGACAACAGGGGGAGGCTGGCAGGACCAAATCGGAGGGGCGGTTGGAGGAGCAAAGATTGTTACAGCAGAACCGGGCCTTATCCCCGATGCAAGAATTCACTTTTTACCCGCCGATGTACTCGATCCAAAGATTAACAATGACCAAACCTTATTATACTATACGGGTATTACCCGATTGGCTAAAGATATTCTTCGCCAGGTGGTGGGGCGTTATCTGGACAGAGACCGCAAAACTTTATTCACACTGAAGCAGATTCACTCTTTGGCCCGGCAGGTAGCGGAAACAATGTCCCGTAAGGACATACGGGCTTTCGGGGAATTGGTCGGCGCAGCCTGGGAGCTTAACAAGCAACTGGATCCCAATTCCACCAATGATGAAGTAGAAAGATTGTTTTCAAGAATCCAACCGTATATTTTCGGAGCAAAACTTCTCGGTGCCGGGGGAGGGGGATTTTTGCTAATGGTTTGCAAGTCAGCAGAAGATGCCGGGAAGGTCAGGATTATGCTGGATACGGAACCAGCCAATGAACGCGCCCGGTTCTTTAACTACGACGTCAATCGGGAAGGGCTTGTTGTGACGGTATGCTGAGGGCGAGAGGACTTCGCTGATTATTTTCTAAAGGATAATTGTTATGAAACGCTATGGCATGGTAATCAAAGTAAAGCCGGAGAAACTCGAAGAATATAAAAAACTTCACTCTAAGGTATGGCCTGAAGTTCTGGACATGATACAAAAGTGCAATATTCGTAATTACTCGATTTACCACAGAGACGGATACTTATTCAGCTACTTCGAATATGAAGGGCAGGATTTCCAGACCGACATGCAAATAATGGCGGCCGATCCGATGACTCAAAAATGGTGGGGCGTGTGCAAACCACTTCAAGAACCGCTTGATACGAGAGCCGAGGACCAGTGGTGGGCCGATATGGAAGAGATGTTCCATTGCGATTAAAATAATTTGTCAGGGTATATATTGAGAAAGGGGTTGAAAAACACTATGAAAACAAATCTTTATTTATCACTTTTTGCCATTTCCATTATTGTCAGCACAGCCTGTATTTCATACTCCCAGGAAGCTCGAAAGGATTTTTCGCCTCAGCCGGATGAGCGGCAACTGCCCAAAGCTATGCACTCGGCAATGAAAGAATTGCCTTACATAGCCGTAGGGAAAGATAACGCTCACTTAAGAGGCGATGATAACAGGGCGTTACAGGCCGCAGTTGATTATATTGCCGGTCTCGGAGGCGGAGTAGTTGAAATCAGCGAGGGGGAATATGTGATGTATGATTCTCTGCATCTGCGCTCCAATGTAACAGTCAGGGGCAGGAAGGGCAAAACCATCTTGCGTAAGGCCAAAGGAGTCGTAACCGCTCTGGCGATTGATGGCGACTTTGGCGAGCAGCAAATCACACTGAAAGATCCAACGGGCTTCGAAGTTGGGTATGGCGTTGCGATTTGGGATGACAGGTCGGGAGGATTTCACACTACTGTTGCGCGTATTACAGGTCAAAACAATAACACTTTTTCAATCGACAAGCCTCTGATGGCGGATTGCATGGTAAGTAACAAAGCCAAAGCGGCAACAGTTTTTCCGGTAGTCAGCGGCTATCACATCGAAGGGACGCGAGTTGAAAATCTCGTAATTGACGGCAATAAGGGCGCCAACGTTCACCTGAATGGCTGCCGAGGCTCCGGGATTTTTCTATATCGAGCTTTCGGGACGGTCATCAAGGATTGTGTTGTTAGAGACTATAACGGGGACGGAATCAGTTTCCAGCAATCTAATGATGTTACAGTAGCCGGCTGTGTTTGTGAGAATAATAACTATCTCGGCTTACATCCGGGCAGCGGGTCGCAGCGTCCGCGTATCAATAATTGCATCGCACGAAATAACGGAACTGACGGCCTGTTTTTGTGCTGGCGTGTTCGGCACGGATTATTCGAAAATAATATTCTCGAAGGTAACGGACAATTCGGCATTTCCATCGGGCACAAAGATTCGGACAATCTTATTCGCAGCAATATCGTACGTTCGAACAATCGGGATGGAATTTTTTTCAGAAATGAAACGTTGGGGATGGCCGCCCATCGAAATCGCCTCGAAGAAAATATTATCGAGAACAATGGTACGGAAGGACAAGCAGCAGGTATTCGTATTCGAGGACAGACCAACGATCTGGTCTTAAAAAACAATATTATTCGTGATACCCGGGAAGATGAGTTACAAAGTCAAACCGTCGGCATTCGTATCGAAGAGCAAGTCGGGCAGGTAATTCTCGAAGGCAATAAGATAAAGGCCAAAACAGCGGTTGAGGACAGGCGAGTATCAAAATAAAAACAGAGCCTGATTTTACCTCCGGGAAGCAGGATATTTTAGTTTTACACAAATGCGGTCTGAGTTAAAAACCCCGTGGGAATTTGTTCAATAATAATCATCTGAAAATGGGGAGGGGGTATTTATTTTTTGTGACTGAACCAGCACTTATTGACAATCGTATAATATTATGGAGGGTGGGACGATGCGGGCCGGGTAGTATTCACCCTCCTCTCGGCCCGCTTTTATCTTTAGCCGATCGTTGGAGCATCTTCACTCTATGACATCAGCCGCTTTCGGTTCCTCATAGTTATCAATAACATTTACATTACGTTTATTAACATTAACAGCAGAATTTTCGCTGGGATAATCAGTCGGATCATAGGCATATGAGTCATCAAACATCGACTCATCAAATTTATGTCTAAGATCACTGCTGTAAGCTTTGCTTCGAGTGAAAGTATTTTGGGGCCTTATGTCCGTGACGTTGTCGCTGAGGCGGTCTATCCTATTGCACATCGAGGCAAGGTTATTTTCAGACTCATTAATCCCATTAACCTGCTCGCCGATATCACTAACCTGGTCATTGTCAACTTTGTTTTTCCAGCCGACCGTTACAACAGCCATAATTAGCATGGTTAATATCGAACCGATTCCCAGAGCATTTATGATTAACTTTTTCATTCTTATTTCTTTCCAAACAGTTCAAACGTTGATTTTATTTTGTTGGGATTAGTTACATTCCCTCGGCATAGGTGTAAAGCAAAGGCTTAATAACGATTGGACTCAAAATTCCACTGGGAAGCATTTGACCGGCATCGGGTGTAATACTAATGACACCAACATCACCAAGCACGGTTGTCTCATTACCTCCGTCACCAAGTGTAGCACCAATATTGGTTACATAGCCACTGGGCCATGCTGTCGTATCGCACATCGAAATAATCGTGCCTTGGATTTGCGCATTACCACGTACATCAACGATTCCTCCCACGACCGCCCCTTTGATCACGTTGTTGTTCGTCTGCACTGGATTCGTATTACCAAGGTCCACATTGAAATGGGGTGCGAGTATCGTAGCTTCCTGTATACTCGATGTGTTGTCAAAAGTAGCTTGACCTGTAAAATAGAGCGCATTATTCTGCCATTTCAAACTGCTTGGTGTATCGGTTACTATTACGCCGTTGAACGTGCAGTCCTCAAATCGAACATTGTTATAATAGCTGGATGTGCTTTTTGCGCAATCGACATACAAAACCTCTTCAAAAGTACAGTTTCTGAACAATGCGTTACGGTTATTAGGCAGCTTTGCATTTGTAAACGTCTGATTTTCGTAAACATGACGGTTTAGCAATCTGCTCCAGCTTGCACTGGGCGAGCTATAATCATTTACTTCATGTGGGAAGTATTCGACTTCTATATCTGGACTCGGACAAGGTGCAATATCCGTAAGGCCGGTAAGATAGATATCAGTATCATAATCAGATATGTCCGTACCCGGTACGGGCTGGGCCGGCTGTCCATAATTGATGCCTTCATGATAGGCCTGGACCTCGTCTCCAGGACTGTAGTAGCGGTCTTGATAGTTCGAGCCCAAAGGATTGCCATTTGCATCTACCGGATTACCGTTTATATCGAGAGTCTCCATCTGGTATGGCTGGGCATCAATCTGCGCCTGAGTCAGGACAGTATTGATGGTACCCATCACGGCCGAGCCACTTGTCATATTGAAGGGCGATACTGCAGGATTATCCCATGCACTATAAACATTACCGTGAATGGTGCTATTACCTGCCAGCCACATCCGGCCTCTACCGGCAATGGCATAATCCAAAACACTTCTGTCTTTTGTGATTTCCATATCCAATCTTATGTTTCTATTCGCCTGGCCATCAGTCCCCCTGGATTGCACCTTGATTTTATAAGGGTAACTGTCATACCGATAGAATCTCAATTCAAAATCGCCATTGTTAGTTCCGAAATCGATGGCAGGAGTAATAATCTCATCACCGCTGCCTATTGCATCAGTAAACGTACTGGCGGATGATACTGTTTGGCCGTCCAGAGCCGTGGTCTGAAGATGCACGCAGAGGTCCGTCCAAACCTGGTTGGCCTGCGCGAGTGTAATATAGTTCAGGCCGGTCTCTCCAAGACTGATGGTGGAAATGATATATTTTCCGCATTCAATGCCTGACTGAGCGGCTGAAAGGGCCGAATTAGCCTCGTGCTGGTTCGAAGCAAGCTGGACATTAGTGCCGGACATAGTAGCCATCGAAACTGCTAATGCAGAAAAGATAAGCACAAAAATCAGAGATACGATGAGTACTGCACCCCGGCGATTCAGTTTCTCCGATTTTTTTCCTGCAGGTGCCATTTTGATTCCCCCCCGGAAAACACCCTATGTCAGAGATAGTTTGAATCACTTCTCTTGACAACTAAAGTATAAGAAACATTCGATATCAACGCAAAAAAACAACACATATGATGTTGAAAAATGTGCGCAACATCTTGGCGTCCGATAAAATAATTCTCTGCATAATTCGATGGCTCTAAATTGCAGGGATCAAATTTAGCAACCAAATCATATACACATTTAACAACAACATTCAGTTCAATCCTTTTTTTAACAAAAATATTTCTTATACTTTAGTTAGAGAGAATTACAATTATTGAAGTTTTCTCAAAAACGAGGACTATTTTCGGAGGGGGGGGAAATGGCACTCATAAAAAATGCTCTTCAAAATCGCAGGGGCGCTGTTTTAATCATATCTATGATCTTCGTGCTAATCTTTTCCACCTTGGCAGTATCACTGGCCACAATGTCCGGCACGAACATCCAGCTTGCCTCAAATCAGCACAAGCTCAATTCAACTCTATCTGCAGCTCATTCCGGATTAGAAGCAATGCAATACTGGATGGATCGTATCACAATACCAGATTCGACATCTCCATCCGGCTATCTCAGTGAAGTTTTCAGCAGCCTCCAAAACGATCTGGCCTCAAACGGTATCACAAACATAAGCGCTGGCTACAGCACTTCAACAATAACTATTCCTTCGGTCATGCTGGCCTCAGCCGACAATATGAACTTTGAAGCTACCATTGTACAACTTAATAATAACACGCTGCAAATGGATGTCACCGGAAGAAGTGGCCAAATAATGCGCACAATAAGAGTGAATTATAATATCGCACCGAAGAAACATCCTATTTTCGATTATGGAATTGCAACCAAAGGGCCCCTGTATTTGCAGGGTAGTACAGACATCGATGGTCTTAATGAGAGTATAGAAGCAAATGTATATATCGAAAGTACGAACAACAACGATGCGCTTTCATTGACGGGTAATTGCTCAATAGCAGGTAATGTAAGCATATCCAATCCTCTTGCCAATCCAAGCGTAAGTAATTCAAGCTCCATCGGCGGCGAAACAGGCCAGGATGCCATCGATAATCATGTTACCACCGTGTTGAACTCAATTGATTTCCCCATTCCGGACCCAACAGCTTTTGAGCAGTATGTTGTTGATACTTTTGATCCGGCGACTGACACGACCACCGACATGACACTTGAAAATATTCGAATACCCGCGGATACAAATCCTCTTTTTTCGGGTCATGTAACCCTCAAAGGAATAGTATTTATCGAAATCCCCAATATTGTCACATTCACAGGTAACACCGACATTATCGGTATCGTTATCGGTAACGGTGATTTGGATTATCCATCCGAAGACAATCAAATTATATTCCGCGGAAACGTGGATAGCAGCAGTGTATCCCAACTCGACTCAACATTCGGAAATATCACACAGGAAACGGGAACATTCTTATTGGCCCCCGGATTTGATGCTTCATTCGGGGGAAGTTTCAATACCATTAACGGCGTCATTGCCGCCAGCGGGATCGAATTTTTCGGAAATGCCGGCGGAACAGTCAACGGGTCAGTAATCAACTACGGAGATGACCCAATGACCTTAGTCGGCAGTGTCGATCTGGTCTTTAATCGCTTAGGAATAACGGAAACTCCTGCAGGATTCGAGACCTATATGGTACTTGAGTTTCAACCAGACAGCTACTCGGAACCGGTTCCCTAAGCGGTAATGTCAGCGGGTCTTTGGGAAAGTTGGTGAAATTATCTTGAACTCAATTGAGTCTTTTACTCTGGCTCTGTCACCCCAGTACTTATATCCTGCAAAATGAGAATTATTAACCACTTCGTCATTTCGGATGTGATTAAGATACATGTAAATCGGCCTCATCCTGCTAAATGCCCTGTCTCGTAATATGAAATTGTCAATATCGCCCCAGCTCGGGTCAAAAGGGACCCATCCATAGTCCTGCAGAAAGACCTCAACCCAATTATGTTTCGGTGAAATATCACCGAATCGCACCGTATAACCTGCTGCGAACATGGCAGGAATGTTTTTTGCCCTGCAAAGAGCAACGAATAAATCAGAGTACTCGGTACAGTCACCTTTTTTACATTGCAGGGCTTTGACGGCGCCCCAGTCGTTATCGTTGTGTGTCGTGTACTCCATATTATCAATAACATAGTTATATATATTTTTCACTATGTCTATTTGAGTGTGACCATCTATGCTTTCGGCGACTTGTTGTATCTCGGCATGGTCTTTTTCTATATATTTTTCATGTTTTAAGAAGTCCTTTAATCCGGTGTCTTCGTAACGGTCTTTTTCGGCTTGTTCTCTCGCAGTGAGCAGGTCATATCTGAGCAATTCGGCTTTGATATGTATTTCCACTTTCTCTTGCCTGTCAGGCTTGATAAAGACAAACTCCGCGTAGCGGTTTCCATTTTTGTCGAAAATCCTTGTTGGCTTCGGAGAGTACTTTATGCCTAAAACATTCTGTCTTCCAGGTATCGTCTCCGGCAGTATGACAACGAAACTTATCCTGAAAGTTTCTCCAGGCACGGAGAAATCATAAGATAAGTCCAAATCCACCATATTACTTTGGATCGTACTGTTCTGCGGCCTATGCTGGTATTCTCTTTTTTGCCTAAGCATAGATCGAGCAGTTAGGTCTTCGAGAAATATCGAAACAACCAGCAGCAACACCAGAGATAATTTTCTCAACTCCATCAGGTTTTCCAAAAAGAATAATCAGCATCAATTAACTGAGAAACTATAAAAATCGAAATAAAATACAGACAAGATGCTGTCTATGCAACCCCATACGGTATTCTTAATTAAGCAGTACATTTTCTTACTTATCAACTGTAACAAGTTTCTATACGGCCTTTATTGCCGAGAAGTTCATATCCATCAGTCAATAACCACAGATAACAACCTTCCAATCCGGCTTGACGAAGCAAAGCCGGAGAAGACCGGACCTTCAATGTCGGGGTGATTATATGCCGGAGAGCTGAAAAGTACATCAAAAACAACTCAACTGTTCATTTAAGCCTATAAAATCCACTATCAAATTCTTCGTCCTATAAGCAACAAAAATCCCATTCTATGAGTCGCTTGCAGGTAAAAAATCCAAAAAACAGGCACACGGACACTGAAAAGGCATCTTGCTGAGGTTCTGCTGCAAGCAAGGGATTAATAATTCTCTACTTTGAGTGAGGAAGGAAAGTACTTGCCCGTTTGGGTCGATATGTTCGGACAGGGTAAGAAGTTAAATCTCAAATCTGGAGAGGATTGGAGTTTTACCGAATGATTATGAATAGCAGTAATCTGCTGACTAAACGATGTGGTCGAGACATAGTGCACAGATGGGAGCATAATCCTCTCATCGGCATTAATGACCTGGATTTCAATTGCGCCGACATACACAATGCCGGAGTGGTTTATTTCCGTGGAGAAGTTCTTCTCCTGGTAACCATCGAACATCTTACAGGCCACCGAGCTATCCATCTGGCCAGGCCAACTTCTGACGGAATTTACAAAGTAGAAAGTAAACCATTTTTGAATCAATCCGAGGAGCACAAGTACAGACGTCATGAATCGAGAGGTGTGCTGGACGGAAGAGTGACATTTCTCGATGGTGTCTATTACATCCTTTACAACGCATTCGGCGACTATGGTTACAGACTCGCACTTGCAAGAACGAAAGATTTCAGGAGTGTCGAGCGTATTGGTCTAATCTCGGAGCCGGACACAAAGGCCGGGGTACTATTTCCTGCTAAGATAAAAGGACGATACGCCAGGCTGGAAAGGCCCAGTGACGGCAGCATATGGGTGACCTACAGCGACGACCTTTTACACTGGGGCGGCTCAGAGCTGGTTATTTCTCCGAGAGGAGGTTTTTGGGACGAGAGCCGAATTGGAGCAGGTGCAACTCCGATGGAAATCGACCAGGGATGGCTCGTGCTCTACTACGGAGTTAAGGACACTTCAGCCGGTCCCATCTACCGGATCGGTGCTGTTATCCTCAACAGGCAAGAGCCAACGAAAATCGTAGGAAGGACCAATATTCCCATTCTATCACCTCGGGAGAACTACGAAAGAATCGGTGACGTGCCAAACCTTGTCTTTCCAACCGGTGCTCTTGCCGATAATGACGGCAATTTGAAAATCTTCTACGGTGCAGCAAATAGTTGTATTTGCGTCGGGACAACAAAAATAGAGAAAATAGTGGAAAACTGTTTCGAAAGCAAAGTGGAGTATTAAATGAAAAAGACCAGGTGTCCGGCAAGTGATCTTTTACAGCGATGGGAGGGCAATCCCGCGATTACAATGGAGGACATCCCTTTCCGTGCAAATACGGTATTCAACGGAGCTCCCATCGTGGCTGAAGACGGAGTTTATCTTCTGCTTCGGATTGAAGGTCAGCATGGCTACTCATTTTTTGCTTTAGCAAGGAGCAGCGACGGTCTTAATTTTACTATTGATGAACAACCCGTAATGCTGCCCGCCAAAGAGGGGCCTTTCGCCTTTTACGAAACCAAAGGAATCGAAGACCCGAGGGTGACCATTCTTGAAGATACATGCTATGTTGTCTATACGGCCGTAGGAGACTGCGGACCACGCATCGCTTTAGCTAAAACGGCCGACTACGTTAACTACGAACGTATAGCACTGATTTCCGAACCGGGCAACAAGGACGGATTACTCTTTCCAGGAAAAATAAGGGGAAGATACGCAAGATTCGACAGGCCAATCGGTCTCGGCAAAGGATGCATCTGGGTCTCTTATTCACCAGACCTTGTTAACTGGGGAGACTCTGAAGAAGTAATCAAACCCCATGAAGGTTTCTGGGACGAATTCAGAGTCGGAGCTTCGGTTACCCCGATAGAAACGGACGAGGGCTGGCTTGAGATTTATCACGGGGTAAAAATGACATCCGCCGGCCCGATTTACAGAATCGGAGCAGTGCTTCTTGACCTGGATTACCCATCAAAAGTCATAAAACGCAGCAGTCGGCCAATCCTTTCACCAAGAGAAGAATATGAGCGGATCGGGGACGTCGGCAACGTCTGTTTCGCATGTGGAGCAGTCATGGACGATAACGGTGAAATGAAAATCTACTACGGCGCTGCAGACACTTCAATCTGCGTGGCCACATGCACACTCGAGCAAATCTTAACAGAAGCATTCTAATATTAGCTAACAGCACATCACAAACTTAGAAGCGATTTCAGGCAAATAACAACACTTTGACCAGAATCTTGTTACACAGTAGAATGTCATATAGTATTCGGAAACCATAAATATGATTTCAGGGAACCTCTAAAAGGAAAGGAGTTTTGACAAATGGAGCATGAAGTCCTTTATCGTCCTTCTTATTCTTTGCTGAAGATAAGACTCAGACAGGGAGAAGCTGTTAGTGCCGAAGCTGGAGCGATGGTCAGTATGTCAAGTACTATAGAAATCAAGACCGCAGCAAAGGGAGGCATATTCGGCGCCTTAAAGAGAAGCGTCTTGGGAGGAGAAAGTTTCTTTGTGAATACTTTTATCGCAGCCGACTCCGGAGAAGTAACCTTTGCACCGACGCTTCCGGGTGATATCCACGCTCTGGAGCTGAAAGGGCAAAGTTTTTACGCACAATCAGGAGCTTATATTGCTTCATCGCCGGATATCCAGGTAGATACCAAATGGGGCGGTGCCAAGACCTTTTTCTCAAGAGAAGGTTTGTTTCTTCTGAAGATGAACGGCACCGGCAACGTGTTTCTCTCAAGCTATGGAGCTATTCACGAGATCGACCTCGAAGCCGGCCAGAAATATATCGTTGATACAGGCCACATGGTGGCGTTTGCAGAAGGAGTCCGATACAGTGTCAAAAGAGTAGGGGGATTGAAATCAACGCTTTTCAGCGGCGAAGGTTTGGTCTGCGAGCTGACCGGTCCTGGCAAGATTTTTATCCAAACCAGAAGTGCCGACGCCTTCCTGGCCTGGCTGATTCCTCAAATCCCCAAGAGAAAAGAATAGAGTAGTGAAAGCATCGTCTATGACTGGAAGAAAGTCAGCCAGAGTTTCTATATTTCAGGCCAGGAAAAAGTGGTTGTGAGAAGACGAAGGATTTTTTATCGCCCAGAAAAGCTGTTTTTCAAAAGTGTTATTCGACCAGGCTCAGAAATCTGAGAACATAGGGACCAAGAATCAGCAGTGCAATCACCACAGAGCCGCCGGCGGAAATGAGCACCGCACCGGCTGCGACATCTTTGGCCTTTTCCACAAGAGGGTGAAATTCTGGAGAAGCCACATCGGCCAAAAATTCAAAGGCCGTATTTAATGCCTCTGCCGTCCAAACAGCCATTATCGCAATAACCATCCAGCACCACTCGCCGGGGGAAAGCCGAAAGAAAGCGGCTACAAGCATAACAAGAATAGATGCACTAGCGTGAAGCCAGGCATTGTGCTGGGACTTAACCATCAGCATGATACCTTGGATTGCATACCGGAAGCTTTTTATCCTTCCTGCAATAGAGAAACGTTCTGAAGACGGCCTATGATAAATCTGCTCGGTCAAACTCTGCTTATCCACTTTTGTCAGCCTTTCTGGTACGAGCTATCAGTAACTTCTAATGTCATATCGGCATAAAGGTGTTTCAAATCAAGCGGAATTTATGGAATAGTCTACGTGAAAAAAGACTTGTTTTCAGAAAATATCATTTAATCCCGTCTGACAGCTAAGTTCAGTTTAGGCGGCATAAATATCTTGCTAAACTGTGGCTGAATTTGTTATAATTACCCCGAATTAGTATATAAGCGAAATTCGTAATTTGTAAACAAGGAAAGGCGAACATCATGCGCACACAAAATGGCTTTACTCTGATAGAGCTTTTGGTAGTGATTGCCATTATTGCATTATTGATGGCCATATTGATGCCGGCACTTCAGCGTGTAAGGGAACAGGCAAGGGCAGTAGCCTGCCAGTCGAATCTTAAGCAATGGGGCACTATCTTTGCTTTGTACACAGATGACAACAACGGATTCTTCCCAAAGCGAACAAGCGGCTCCGGGCGCTGGATAAATGTCATGTACGACTACTACTATCGGGAACCAAAAATACGCGTCTGCCCAATGGCGATAAAAATCGCCAATCCCATTTACCCCCCCGGAGGCACTGGCACACTTGGAGTAGGTGGCAATACATTTATATCATGGGGCAAGGTTGGTGTTACCGGCTCACGACCATCGGGTACATACGAGCCGGCTGGAACGTGGGGCAGCTATGGAATCAACCATTGGCTCTATGTCGCCGCGGAAGACCCACTTTACGACCAGCCAGCAAAATATTACTGGGGCTCAGTCAATGTCAAGGGCAGTAACAACATTCCATTGTTTCTGGACTGCTGGTTTTGGTGCGCCGGGCCCGAGAATGACGATACGCCCCCGAGCTATGACGGCGAACGTTTCGACCCTCACACGAATTCCATGAACCGCTTCTGCATCAACCGACACCAACAGGGCATAAACAGTGTCTTTCTGGACTATTCGGCCAGGAAGGTTTGGCTGAAAGACTTGTGGCATGTCAAATGGGCCAGGAACTTTAATATTAATGCTCCCTGTCCCAACTGGGAAGCAGAAGCGCCCTGGATGGCACAATTCAGGGGGCATTGAAAATAATCATTCTTTGGTAAAAACAGAAGCTCAGATAAGATTTACCTGCGGGAAGATCTTTTATCTTCCATATTTCTATTACGTCTCTTCTGGATTTCCTTTATCGGGGGCCTGGATGATTGAGACTTTGACTGTGAGCCGTCTTTTGTCGGAGTACCCCCTTTCATAAGAGAGAGAGCTTTAACACATGCAGCTTTTGTTGTTCGATCACGATGCCTGAGTCCCTGCTCAAGAACCTCCAAAGCCAGTTTCTTCATCCTGCCCTTCATACTCCTAAGTCCGTAGGCCGCCGCTTTCTTGGTTGTCCTTGAGTAGTTGCCCATTAATGTCTCTGTGAGGATTGCCAGACCATCTTCCTGCATCCACGACAGATTGTGAGCCGCGAGCCTGGCAATTGTAATATCATTTGAGCACAATTTCCTCGTAAGCTGCCTCAACTGCTCGACTGCTGCTGCGTCTCTTTCCTTCTCAGAAGATTTTGTCTCATCGGACTTCATATCATTCCCTTCAAATGAAGGCAAGTATAATCGAACACCTCTCGTTATGCCAGTTGAAAAAGTAGATTCGAATCAGTTATTTGAATTAAACATAATAAATTAAACATACTATAGGAAAGCCGGATTGAAAAGTAAATCTTGAGGAAAAATCATAGCTCAACCCGCAGGAAGGATTATTTGGATAAACTTGTTATTATACAGTGTTTATGTAGGATTTTGAGGCTCAGGCTGCGGCATGACGGCGTTTCTCACTTTATGGTCTATCACAAGCTTGGCACGCACCCTCTCCAATAGCTGCGCCTTGCTTCTAATGTTGCTGACCCGTAAAACTATAGGCTGTCGCTTTTTGTCTTTGAAAGTAATCACTATTTTGCCGAATCCCAAAAGCCGGCCAAAAAAATCACTCGTATCTATTCTCGTATTATAGTCTTCTCTCCCTATCTGCTCACCTGTTTCTGTCGGGCCTTCCTGCAGATTCATATAGTTGGGGGTAATAGTCACATAATAGAAAAGACCTTTGACCCAGGAAATTAAAATAGTTAACAAGCCGATTATGCTTACGAGCAGATAGCCCGTAGCGCTTATAGATAATGCGAAGTGTTTGAAAAGACCCAAGAAGCCCGAGACCCAGCCGACAAGGTTTAACCAAAAGAATAGAAAGGCAATACTTAACAGGCTCGTTAGCATCAACATAATTGTAATGTTATACTCCTCAATGATAAAATTCAGGAAGAATATAAGAAACCAGGCGCTGCCTATAATTTTGGGATTGATTGAACTGAAAAACCACACGTCAGCTTCCTGCAGATACATCAGATTGGCCGCTACTATTGAAGCAATCATGGTGGGAAAGTAGAGTATCTTTGAGGTCCAGTCAAAGGCAATCAGAAAATCATCAATGTCCGGGTCTTCGATCATTATTTTTTTCATTCTGAGTCGTGTTCTGAGAGTATTTCTCAAAAGAAGGCAGGCCGCTATTGTCGCCACAGCCAGACCTACGGCGATATAAAAGGCAATCATCTTACCCGTCATCCACCGTGACTGCTCCTTTTTGTCTGAGCCTGATGTTTTGGTCAGCTTTTCTTGGGTAGCGTTTTGGTCAACAACTCTTTCGGAAGCAAGATTTGAATCTTTTTGAACAGTGGATTGATTAGCCCGGGAATTATTGTCAGAAGTACCGTCGCTTCGTTGAACTGCGTTATTTTCTGCTTTAACCTTACTGCTGATGTTAGAATCAGAGACTTTAGTCTGAATACCATTGGAATCCCGTGGGACATCTTCGCCTGCAATTGCGTTTCCCGCATAAGAAGTGCCATATAAACCAGGCAACAGCAACGATACTGCCAGGCAAACTTTCAATTTATCTATCAGCATTTTGATTCCCTTAAAATATGCATATTGATTGAACTTTTATTTTCCAATTAGATGTCTTTCCCCGAACGTCCACATATGAACATTCACCAGGCCAACGTTCGATTCAATACCTCTTTGCCTTAGCCGCCATACTATGATACCCAAAAGGAAGTTTCCTCGTGGCTGTTAGAGTCATCATGGCAGTTATAATAAGCATTATATAGCTCGCGACAAAGGCCACTTTCGGTTCTGCTACAAATTCCTGTACAATCACGGCTATCGGCTCAATTGATATAAGGCCGTACCAGGCCAGTTGAAGCACAGAACCAAAAATGGCCAGCAGCAAAAACAGAAAAGCAAGAAATGCCATACCGGGCCGAAGAATACGAGTTACAAAAACAAGAAAGAGTAACACCGAGCATACAGGCCAGGTAATGAAGGGCAGCCAATAAACATCCTCTATGCTGAAATCATTGCCAAGTTGGCCTTCCACCCGCCTCAGATTCTTTCGCGCCTCTATTACTGCGAAGGAAAGCTCATATTCTTCTATAACTTCCCTATATTTTTCACCGGCTTCCTGATACTTCTGAAGGTTCTCCAATCCCTGCCCACGATTTAACTCCTTATGAGCATTTCGTTCATAAATGACTAAGGCAATAATGATTCCTATATATACAATAGTAAGAATAATTCTGAGCCAGGAGATTCGAGATTTTTTGGGTGAAAGCGAGGGCCTGGATCTCTCAGCCGGACTTTCAACAAGCTCTTTCTGAGATTCTTTTACAGCTTCCTGGAATTCAGGCTCTGACTGTTTATCCTGAGTCTCCTGTGAAGGCTCAGAAACCGTAAGATCGCTATGTATATCAGGCTTATTTTTCTCTGTAAACCATTCCCCGCAGAAACGACACTTTCTTGCATCCTGCAATATCAGTTCACTGCAATAAGGACAATTGATTCGTTCCTCTTTCATTAATTAAAATCCTTACCTGAAAAATGAATCTAAGAAATTGTTTCAAAACTCCATTTCCGCTTCGAAAGCAGTATTAAAAAACCGCTTCGAGAGTATCCTATGAACTCGATCCTGCCTTGAGCATCATGCGGCGACAAAATATAGCTTTTTTAGCTTACACCTTGCCAATGACATAGACAAATTGTACCCTACAGAACCGATAGCTCATTATTCCAAGTATTCAGCGATTTGCAATAAAAACTCTCCGGATTGAATAAAATCCCAAAAAAATGTGTGAAAAAATTAAAAAAAAGCAAAAGCCGCACTATGTTGTATTATAATATAGATGTAGCTAATTAAGGCCCCATAAAGAAACAAGGAGAGCAGGAAATGGACGAGAAGGGTAATCGGGGATTCTTCAACACCGAAGAAGCGGCCGAATTTCTCAAATGCGGCGAGAAAGACGTATTGCATTTGGTGAGAGAAAAGAAGATTCCACACTCAGTCCTGCCCTTCGGAAAGATTCTATTCGACCCAAAACGATTGAGAGACTGGGTCCTGTCATTTGAACAGATGCCACATTACGGGAAGGAAGAAAAAACTACCCGGAAAAGTCACAAAACCTCTATCACAAAAGAAATCTGTCAGCGATTCAACTGTGTTGCCAAAGAAAGAAGCAAATATACCAACCTCTATCTGGGGCAGCAGGTTTACGCACAGTTACATCCGAGTGCCGGCGGTGACGGGGTTGATTTGGCACTGCGCGAATGCGGTGATGATGAGAAACTGCCAAAGTGCAACATTCTTAACAGAATAGAGATAGGCAAATTAAACGGATACTGGAAAGTAAACAAGAGCTGGCTTGATGGAAACGGCCGCTTTACCCAGCACCCGGCCGCAGCCTTCCATATACCAGGCTCATTGCAGGACAATCCTGAAAATCCCGGATGGAAAGAGCTGAAAGTTCTGCTCGAGTACACGGCCAGGAAGTGCTCAAAAAAGTGAACTACATAGAACAACTCTACAGGAAATCCTGAGCCTATTCGATTCTGAGGCCCTTCTATCTATCAAATAAGATACGGCTATTACAGCTACTGGCGGGCCCCATACAAACATCAGCAGTTTCATACATAAATTTAGGAATAGTTTTGGCCCGATAAATAATTACTCCAAAACTAAATAATCGCCTTTCCTGCTTTGATTCTGGGCTATATATGGAAATGTCCTCTACCAGCGTGTGAAAACAGCCGAATATTATGGAACCGTGAACAAGTGAGAAGTGGATACTAACAATTTATTTTGGAGGTACAAAAATGTTAGCAGCGATTGAATGGAACAGTCTTATTGTGGCACCGATTAGTGAAATGCTGACCAAATTAATCGGATATATGCCTACGCTCATCGGGGCGCTTATCATCCTGACCATAGGCTGGGTGGTAGCAAAAACGCTCAGGCGAGTTGTTAGTCGGGGTCTGGAGACAATACACTTCAACAAACTGGCGGATAAGGCTGGGATATCGGAGATTCTGAATAAAGGAGGCTTGAAAACTTCCGCCAACCATGTTCTGAGCAGTATGGTGTATTGGCTGGCAATTATTATGGTGCTGGTCATGGTCGTCAACGCACTGGGTTTGCAGCAGGCATCAAATGTTCTTGAGAGCTTGTTTGCTTACATTCCGAATGTTATCGCAGCCATGTTCGTTCTGGTAGTTGGAATGTTTCTGGCAAACTTTGTCTCGGGCATCATTCGCACGGCGGCGGGAAATGCTTCTTTGCCAAAACCGGAGATGTTAGCGACAGTAAGTCGATGGGCCATTATTATCTTCGCCGGGACTATTTCGCTAAGAGAGCTTGGAATAGCAACACTTCTGGTTACTACTACCTTCAATATCATACTTGGCGGCTTTTGCCTTGCTTTGGCCCTGGCTTTCGGCTTAGGCGGAAGAGATGCTGCGGCAAAGTATCTCAGCGAATGGCAGCAAAGACACAGTAAGCAGAAGACATACAACAAGGAAGAGATCTACAATTAAATCTGTCCTAAAAAGGATAGATTTGTAAGACGAACACAAAGATATAAGGGCTGCGAGCATGAGCTTGCAGCCCTTTTTATTACATAAGGCATACCACAGAATTTCACTTATTCATCAGGCTTTATTCTATTATCACTTATTTACAACAGACCAAAGGTTAACGATAAGAAAACTCAACCATATATACATTATAGTAAGCGTCCCAAGAAATAATGCCACCTCAGAGAATACCTTTAGCAAACCCCTCATATTTTTCCCCCTCCATTTCTTTCAATCCTGTGCTGTTGAACGTTTATCCCGGTAGGTGAATTTTCTCTTCCCCCGAGCGTAGTTAATGCAACAATCTCTATATAAAGTATAACTTATTTTCCCCAATTTGCAAAGTCCGGAAAAATCCTTTTACTTATCCAGATATAGGATTTGGGGAGCTGATATTCAGGAATTAGCTACTTTACTTAATCTGCTTATTACGAATAATAATAGAGTGACCTTCTGTATTCACTGTTCGAGGACAAAGAAATCCTCTGGGATAATCTTTGATACAGGCCGCAAGCATAGAAGCGTGCAGCCTTGTTCAAGCCCCTGCTTCCACTTCAAGCCACTATGCTGCAGGGGCTTTTTTTATAGATACGCTCCTGTAACAGGGGGCATAATATCTGGCGATTCTTACGTCTTTGGTAATAACCACGTGCTATCAGTTTGAAAATATTCGGCATTTTGAGAAAATTCGCGAATAAAATAGCCGTTAGAAACGTCTATATAGATGAAACCAAAAGATTCCAGAAGTTATTAAAATTGACAAAAGAAAGAGCAAAATAATGAATACTCAAGACATTATCAAGATAGGTCATAAAGCAAGAATTGAAACCGAAACTTTTATCAACCAGTACATCAATGACGAAGCAAAAAAGTGGCCAATAATCTGTCATTGCAGCCCGGCTCACAGCGGGTATCATCAAGCACAGCAGGTTAGAAAATGCGACATAAGGCACATTCTCTTAACCTGAGTTTTCGTAAGCCAATTTAACACTTGAGCTTATGAAATTGGCCCGAGCGACTTGGCGTAAACTTGGCGAATTAAGACCTTTGATAGAAATATCAGGGGTCTTTTTTATTGCATTGTGCAACATTAAAAAAAAAGACCCTACCGAACAGAGGCAGATGAAAAAGAGAGATATCTCACAGGAGCTTGAAGACTAAACATTATTCTGTTTTCAGTAGTCCTTAAATCTTCTCATCCACTGTGGCCAGTCCGAAGGTTGAGCGCCGCCCGCCTTGGTCCAGGCGCTTGTCATATTGAATCCGCGATACCAGTTGAGCGTCCACAGTTCTTTGATCCCGATTTTTCTAACAGACCAATCCATAAAAAGTGCGTTCAAATATCCATTGTGACGGTTGATGCAAACCCGCTTCATCTCACCTCCGCCTCCGGTTTTTACTACATCACCCGGGTACTCAGGTGGATGGTCTGTATCAAGCGGATACACATCGTACCATATGCAGTCGAACAACAAGGGAATCTCGGCGGCCCCTTTGACGTTGATGGTTCGCCAATAATGTTCTGATCTGGATGCACCCGGGGGTATGTTATAAGCCAGCTCATTCATGCCATAGCTGCCGTAGTCGCCATCAACCTTCGGCCCGGACCACCCTGGATCGTCTTCAGCAAGTCCGGCCCCAAAGACGCCCCACGCCGCGAACATACCTCGTGCTCCTTCCGACATAGGTTTTGTAGCCGTCGGACAGACACGGATTTTAGGTTCATGGTAGTAAGGCCGCAAAGCACCGATCCATGTGCCGTTAATCCCGCTGCCATACCCATCCATTAATAAACCGTCATTGTCATCGGTGTACATGGCAAACACGAGGGCCCATTCATGCAGATTGGCCTGGCAAGCCACCGCCTCGGATTGCTTCTTGACCCGCTGCAACGCCGGCATCAATATCGCCATCAACAAGGCAATAATGGCTATCACCACTAAAAGTTCTATTAAAGTAAATCCCGTTAGAAATCTTCCTTTTTTCCAATCAGGAATCTTATGTTCTAACGGGATAAAACCTTCTTGCCTGCGCATGGCCTTTTGCCCTTCTTTTTCAAAGAAATACAATGAGTTGTACTGGTTTGCTTATCCGATGTAATTATAACATACTCGGTCGCCGTATTGCAAGTTTATGGATGATTTTTTTAGACCGCAGTGTATCACGATATCCCTCAAGACCAGCTCGCCAATTAAATACCCTCCTGAGAAGTTTTAAATTGAAAGCGGGATGATATGGTTCACATCTTCAAAGAAATAATCGCTACAACGGCCTGCTGAGCGCTTTAAATTGAAAGATGAAAAGCTGTCTTGTCACATCTGCAAGTTATTTCAAAACAGGATTTTCCATAGCCTCTCATCTGAGATGTGTTTTATCGTTCTACAATGGCTAAACTCAAGCAGAGCAAATAAGCTACAACATTTTGCGTCTTTTGAGTAGCCATCCTGAAAATGTCAAGCCGAGACTGACGAGAATAAAAGCGGACGGAACCGGGGATTTTAAAAAACAAACTGGGCTGGGGTAGAGGAAGGAGGAAGTGCAAAAACTCAACCCCAACCCATTCCGGATCCGTCCAATAGCATTATACGATTGGGAATAAGTGCTTGTTCTATCACTTATCAAATAAAAGCCCCTGCGCTGCGGAGGAAGAGGAAAATGCGAGATATCAGCAGGAGCGTGAATGTGCTATTGCTTATTGTTCTGTGTTTGCGAATCACCGCTGGGCGTCTGCTGTTAACCGGCCCTTATTGATTGAATCAGCATCGAATCTGATCTCTTCTCCACGAGCAACATCATCCCTGTCAAATCTGTGTACGACTGTCTCTCCGGTAGCAGTATTAGTAATGGCCAGATAAACCTCTCCAGTCTCACTAACGCTTGATAATGAGGATTGACAATGACCATCTACATACCGGCTGCGCACTGCTCCAAGAAGAAAGACCATGCAAAAACCAAGCAAAAAACCAATGACATAATTTTTCACTTCATTATTCTTCATTTCATCACCTTCGCAAAAAACCGTTAATATTAATACTTACCACGCATCTGCTGTGCAGTGATATGCCCATAACGAACACAAGAATTGTTCCCCGCCTCATTATGCAACCTCCTGTTAATGTAGTGCTTTGGAACATCTCGCAACTAACATGATTATATCATTTTGAATGCTGTATTACAAGGAAAAAAGTGGGGACAAAAGCCTGATACCCGTAGGGCCGTTAAAGTGTTACTTCTACCACCAAAACCTGCGATTAGACCCATATCGGGGTTTTGGGATATCCTCGGCCTGTTCGTATTCGGGCGATTCCCACTGCGGATTAAAATGGCGCCATTCTACATGCCCGTCGAGGAAACCGATGTTCATACCGGAAGGCAGAGCGTCGCTCTTAAGATGGCTGCTGCGGTCATACAGCGATACCTGATTGAGCGTTCCCCCGGCCACAAGACCGAAATTGCCGTTCGGATACTCCGGGCTGCGCTGGTCCCAGGCACAGAGTGTTGCATCCACACTGAGCTCACGCAGGGCAGGCTGCTTTTCTGTTGTTGTCTTTAGCCAGATTTTGCTCCCAAGTGGATTGTTCTGAATCTCGGGGCGTTCTCCCGTACCGGGTGTCATCTGAAGAACATAGCAGTATCCGGACACGATGAAATTACCTGTCAGCTTTTTCTCATTGACTACGGTGGCCTGGAATGTCCAGAAATGGTCTATATTCGTATGCATAGTTCGATTGGAAGGACAATAGAACATCTTCTTCGTCATTCCCGTTTGCAGCATGAAGTTAACGACGTCAACGTCAAGGTCCCACAACCAGCCTCCTGGAATATCCGGCAGGGGAAGTTTTGCCGAATAATCATCCGCGTACATAAGAAACGCCATGCAATGCTGACGAATCTGGCTGCCGCAGGATTGTCGGCGACCTTGTTCTCGCACCCGTTGCAGTGCTGGAATCAATATCGCCATTAGTATTGCGATGATGGCAATCACTACTAAAAGCTCTATTAGCGTAAAGCCGTTTCGTTTACACATAACATTTACCCTTCTCTTTCAGGATAATGCGTTTTGCCGGTATGCTTTCCTGCCGTAATTATAACATACTCGATTATGGCAACACAAGATATTGGTTGTTTTTTTAGGTCGGAGAATACTCCTCAGTACGATTTCACCGCTTAAATCCCCTCCTGAGAAGCTGTAAATTGGAAGTAGGAAGATATGGCATAACACCTCGTAAAAATTCACTTACTATCATTTTCAACCACTGTGCAATTGACTCGTTTTCTTCTTGCCGGCGGCGATTCACCTTCTCGCTTTTGGTTGCCGGGTGTACTCTTCCTGCCAGGGGAGTTCAGCAAGTGGCAGATGAACCAGATGAAAAAAGCAAATGGTAATATCCTTAGCAATATACGCATTTCTGTCTCTTCCAGACTTTCGGCATTCTTGTCTTAATATTACTGCAGCACGCTGTTAAGCACTCACTATATTACTATACGCTCTGTGTGTAAATTTATTCAAAAGAATTTTGCCATATCAGAAGAAATAATCGCCACTACGGCCTGCTGGACGCTTTAAATTGGAAGACGAGTGTTGGTGTGTGAGATTATATGGGCTGGATAAGTAGTTTGACGGATGTTTTATATGTGACTATCTACCTATTTAATACTTCGTTAAATTTGATTTTACCTTTAATATGGAATTAACAAGTTTGGCAAATTTCTTCGGGTCGAAATCCTTGAAGATGTTATAGAGTTGCTTATATAGCGGTGATTTTAACCCTGACTTAAGCCCTCTTCTTCCTTTTGTTTTTATCGCTATAAACTGTTGAATACGCATTTGAACAGCTGCAAGAGCTAATATTTTTTCAATTTCTTTCTTTTTATATTTTAAGTCTTTATCTTTATATAAAGCTATATAAAGAGTAACAAGATTGTCTTCAACACGCCAATTACGCATAATAACGTTCTCCTATATTATTTTACATACTTATCAGCAGGATATCAATTTCTATCAATTTAACAATGCATTAAATTGTGTTCATCTTAAAAAGTCAAAAATACAATCGGTATAAGGTAGTGGCAAAATAGGTAGTTAAGAGGCTTTTATATGATTCCTAAACTTTCAATTGAACTCCGCAAGGAGATTGTTAGAATGGTAAAATAATAGTTAGCTAACGACTACCTCGCAGCCAATCCGAAAGAGAAGGCAAAGGATACTAAAAAGCAGAAGCATCCGATTTTGGTTAAACTGACATGAATGCAAAAGAGAAAGAGATTGACAATAATATAATAAAAAGTGGACAGCCAGGTCTATCTTATAAGGAGGTAATGGCTGGTGAAAAGGATGTTTTGCAAGGGCTGGAAGGCGTGTATGTTTTTGTCAATCCTATCAAACCAGAGGCAGAGAAATATAGTTTGACAGAAAAAGACCTGCAGAGGGATACGGAATTGCAGCTCATGCAATATGGTATTAAGGTGCTTACTCATGAGGAATGGTTGTCAACGCCAGAAATGCTATGCCTTTGGATAGAGGTGGTTTTATTAACAGCAGAAGAAAGCACTGTTGCTGCAGCGTCAATAGTAGTCGAGCTTCACGAAAATGTGCTATTGTTGAGAGAGCCAAAAAAAGTTTGTATTATTGCTGCCACGTGGCACAGGGGCAACGTGTGGAGTGGTGGGGTGCATAGTATCAACAAAATAAGGGGACATGTCAAAGATCTTGTTAGTGAGTTCACTAAAGACTACCTCGCAGCCAATCCGAAAGAGACAAAAGCAAAAAGCAAGTAGTAAAGGTTTTATGGAAACTTTTTAAATGAAAAATGAAATTAAGAAGATAGGAGATGCTATTTTGGCTCACGTCCGTT
>JACNGQ010000247.1 GCA_014384025.1 Planctomycetota bacterium
TAATCCGGTTGCCGGCGGCTCAGGTATGATGTACTTCGATGATATTCGTCTGTACGCACCTGCACAGTAAGACGGCATTTGGCTGTTAAGTAAAATTGTGCAGCTAATGAAAGTAGATTTGTTAATTTTGGGCCTATACTTATTCGGTATAGGCCCTTTTTTCGTTTGTAATTTCTGAATGGTTAGCGGTAAGGAAGGAAGTTAAAAGAATCCTCAAATGATTCGGCCAAAGACATAGCCGCTATATCCTCAAGACAATCGGAACAGGCAGTGCTATTGTGCATACAAATCAATTCGGTATGCTGCAAAAACTTTTTTCTATAGACCTATAATAGCCTGCGATCTTTTCTATAAGCCCATTATCAGCTCAGAAAAAGCGGTTTTCAGACAATTTGGGTTGAATTTAAGCGGGCTTTAAGGTACAATATTGACATCATTTCAAGGACGAGGGGGTTAACAAAACGGCAAGATTAATCTGAATTATCGCGAATCCATTTGACGTATTTTGAGGGGGGTGTCCATTGGAAAAAGCAAAATTCAACCGTTTCTGTGGCGTATTTATTAAGTTGATAAATCTGGCAGCCGTCATTTGCATCGTGTGTTTACTCGCTGATATAGCTCGCTCTGTTAGAAATTCGGGTAATCCGAATGAGCAAGGAAAAAGCAATATTTCTAACGAGGTAAGCTCAAAGAGTAAAAGTCCGATAATTTTACTCAGCAATACTATTGCGGATGTAGAGAGCGAAGACAGTTTTGTTTCGAATGAACCCGAAGCAAAGACTGAACCTGCTGAACCGCAACATTCACAAGAAGATCAAACAAAACCGGAGATTATTACAGAACAACAACCCAACGATTCCGAGATTAAGCCTGAGAGTAATATAATAGAAAGTAATACCGAGAATAATACTGAGAAAAGTAATGCTGAGATTAATACTGAGAGCAAGATCGAGAGTAACACCGAGCGTAATATTGAGCTGCCCGGGGAATGGGAAATTATAGAAATGCGTGTAACGGCCTATTGCCCGTGTCCGAGCTGCTGCGGTGAATATTCAGACGGGATAACGGCCTGCGGGTACGAGATACAGCCGGGCGATACCTTTGTGGCGGCGGACAGACGCTACTCCTTCGACACCGAAATGCTCATTCCCGGCTATAGCAACAGCCAGCCCGTGAAAGTCCTCGACAGAGGCGGCGCCATCAAAGGAAACCGGCTCGACGTGTTCTTCGCCACTCACGAAGAAGCTCTGGAATGGGGCGTTCAATATCTTGAGGTTAATATACGTCAAAAAAACCTGTAACCGGGTACCAGGTAAACACATAAACCGATTTCATCTTGAGGAAATCCTTATCTATCCACACCTTTAATCGGGCTGATGCTCCATAAGATTTCTGTCTTTATCGGCCCTTAAAACCCCTCTGGCATCTCTATAAATCCCAATAGCAGTAAGGTTAATGCGTATTCGACAAGCTTCATTTTTTTTGCGAAAATAAGGTTGTGAAGGTGCACATTTTAGTGTAAACTACGCAGGCATTTTTACGGAAGAAATTTTGATTTCTAACCTTATTTTATATTTTAGCGCAGAGGTTTACTATGAAAGTAACTTTCAACAGAGCGGCCCTTAGCGAAGCCCTGGGTCTGCTGACGTCCGTCGTGCCGAGCCGAACACCCAAGCCGATACTGCGATGTGTGCAAATCACTGCAGAGGAGAAAGCAGTTCGGATATGTGCAACGGATTTAGAGGTCGGTATCAACTATCTGGTCTCCGAGGTTCAGGTTGAAAAAGCAGGTGAGATTATTGTGCCGGCCGACAGGCTGGCGGCGATTGTGCGTGAAAGCGTTGACGATGTCCTTTTATTGGAAGGTTCAAAAGGCACATGCGAAATAAAAGGCACTGACAGTCACTTTACGCTCCTCTCACCAGGCGAGCCGGGGCAGTATCCGGTGGTGCCCGGTTTCGACGGCGACGGTGACATAAAAATTGCTTTGGGTAATCTTCAGGCCGGCATCGAGCAAAGTCTGTTTGCGACGGCGAAAGAAAGCAGCCGCTACGCTATTAACGGCGTGCTGTGGGAGATAAAGGACAAGAAGCTGCTGTTAGTTGCGACAGACGGCAGAAGATTAGCACGGTGCAGAGTTAACCTGTCTTCGGCGCCGGCGAAAAACGAAGTGCCGGGAAACATAATAGTGCCGGCCAAGGCAATGGGACTATTGGATAAAATCGGCAGCAGCGAGAAAGACAGCGTGACAGTTAAACTCGTCGATAACCAGATTATAATAAGCTGTGCGAACGTTGTTATAAGCTCAAATCTCGTGGAAGGCAACTTTCCAAAGTATGAGGATATAATTCCGAGCGATCACGACAAGAAGCTGACGCTATCGACCGATGGCACGTTGAGTGCTGTTCGTCGTGCATCGCTGTTGACGAGTGAGGAATCGAGGGGGATTAAGCTGTCGATTGAAAAGGGCAAGCTGGTGTTTTCCGGCAGAGCACCGGAGACAGGCGATGCCCAGGTGGATATGCCCATAGATTATAAAGGCGAGGCGATGGAAATCGGCTTTAACCCTCAGTTTTTAATAGATGTTCTGCGTGTTATCAAGACGCCGGAATTCGAATTTGAGTTAGGTCAGTCGGATAGGCCGGGCCTGATAAAAAGCGGGACAAATTTCCTGTACGTTCTAATGCCCATCAACTTAGGATAGTTATATATCTGCCGGACATAAACGGAGTTTTAAGTCTTGTTGGTTGTATCTCGACCGAGATATAAGGTGCATTATGGATGAAGGCGAACAATTACTACGTGATGCTGTCAAAGGGCGATTAGTAAAGAAGCTTGACAAAACAGCCAAAGTGGGCGATGTCGCCCAGACGTTTATGACCAAGTGGGTTTCACCGCGGCAGGCGAGGTTTAGCGCAGTAGTCGAAGTGTGGAGCCAGCTAATACCGGCTGAGCTTTGTAAGCACTGTGAAATTGTTGATGTTGACGGCGGTAAGTTGAAGGTCAGGGTGGATTCGCCTTCATACAAGTACGAGCTTCAATTATGCAGTTCGGAGCTTCTTAAAGAACTGCAGCAGCAGTGTCCAAGAGTTCGGTTGACAGAAATAAAATTCGTTGTTGCTTGAGCGTTATTTTGGAGCGCGAAAGCGAAAAAAACAGACAGTTTACCAACTAAGAAAGACGATATAAAGGATAGAGGTAAAGAAGCGGTATGAAGGATCATCAATACGATGCCAGCAATATAAAGATTCTTGGGGGTGTGGATGCGGTACGTAAACGGCCCGATATGTATATCGGCGACCGCGGCAGCGGAGGTCTGCATCATCTGGTCTATGAGGTATTGGATAACTCAATCGACGAAGCATTGGCGGGATTCTGCGATAATATAAACGTCCGCGTCCATCCCGACGGCAGTTGTGAGGTCGAGGATAACGGCCGAGGCATACCCGTCGAACAACACAAAGAGGCAAAGACCAGCGCTTTAGAGGTGGTGCTTACAACGCTGCACGCCGGAGGAAAGTTCGACAGTGACAGCTATAAGGTGGCAGGCGGGCTTCATGGCGTCGGCGTCAGCGTTGTTAATGCCCTGAGCGAATGGCTGGGAGCCGACGTGTATCGAAACGGAAAACACTATCATTTCGAGTGCGCCAGAGGAGTCGCCAGGGGACCAGTCAAAACAATCGGCCCGACCAGTAAACGCGGTACAAAAATCTCCTTCATGCCCGACAAAGAGATATTTGGAGACCACGAATTAGCATACGATACGCTGCTGACACGAATACGGGAATTAGCTTATCTTAACGGCGGACTTCAAATCAGCTTCAGAGATGACAGATATAAGAAAAAAGTGGAATTCAAATTTGAGGAAGGGATTAAGGAGTTTGTCAAACATCTGAATGAGGGCAAGGAAACACTTCATAAAGATGTTATCCATCTGGCAAGGGAAGACCGTGAGGCAATGCTGAGCTGTGAAGTGGCGATGCAGTACAACGACGGCTACACCGAAAACGTGCTGGTCTTCGCCAACAACATCCGAAACATCGACGGCGGAACACATCTTTCGGGCTTTAAGACGGCATTGACCCGGACGATGAATTATTATGCCAAAAATAATAATCTGCTGAAAAACGGACAGGGGACAACCGGCGACGACCTTCGTGAGGGCTTAACGGCGGTGGTAACGGTGAAACTCGCAGACCCGCATTTTGAAGCTCAGACGAAGGTGCGGCTCACTAATCCTGAGGTCGGCGGCTTCGTCGAGTCAACAGTCAACGAACAATTAGGACATTTCCTGGAAGAGCATCCGGCGGAAGCAAAACGGATTTTGAACAAGGCCATCCAGGCGGCGGCAGCCAGAGAAGCAGCGAGGAAGGCGCGGGAACTTACCAGACGAAAAGGAGCGCTGAGCGGCTCAAATCTTCCAGGCAAATTGTGGGACTGTTCGAGTAAAGAAAAAGAGAGTACGGAGATATTCATAGTAGAAGGTGATTCCGCGGGTGGTTCGGCAAAATCAGGTCGAGACAGAAATATTCAGGCGATTTTGCCGTTGAAGGGGAAAATCCTCAACGTGGAAAAAGCGCGTGTCGAAAAGATGCTGGCACATGAGGAAATCCGAACCATTATCAGCGCTTTGGGGACCGGTATAGGCGCTGACGAGTTCAATCTGGAAAAATGCAGATACGGCAAGATAATATTAATGACAGACGCAGATATCGACGGCGCACATATTCGAACTCTGCTGCTGACTTTTTTCTTCAGGCAGATGCAGCAATTGTTTGAGAAGAATAAGATTTATATCGCCCAGCCGCCTCTGTACGAAATCAAAATCAAGGGCCAAAAGAAATCAGAGTATATCCTGAGCGAAAACCAAATGCACAAGCGGATGATATCCAAGGGGCTTGAAGGCACGGAACTTATCATTAGGGACGATAATAAAGATAAAAAGGCACTGGCAGACCGAGGCGGTTCAGCTAAGAACAATAAGGCAGGTTCCAACGGGACACGCGAAGTTTGCGACAAAGAGCTGACTGAGCTTGTGAAAATTCTGTCCGAGGCCGAACGCATTATAATGGTTTTGAGCAGACGCGGCATTAACTTCACCGACTTCATCAGGGCGTATTATAATCCCGCCGAAGGAGGGCTGCCGGAATTTCGTATCTGCACTGAAAACGAAGAGGAGATTTACTATAAAAGAGAAGAATACGACAAGCGGCTCGATGAGCTCAAAAAGCAAACTGGAGGTGAAGAGGAAGAGTCAATTGATGCCGAGGAGCTTCACGAGGTTGACCGAATCAATCAAATAAACAACCAGCTTATAAAACAGTTCGGTTTGGACCTGAATGATTTTCTGTCAAAACCCACCAAAGACCTTTCCAGTGAGACAACGCCGACAAAGTTCGAGCTTCTCAGCGGCGATGATAAATACCCGGCCGCTTCATTAGGGGATATATGCGCAAGCATAAGGCAGATAGGCGTTAAAGGAATTGAGATAAAACGCTTCAAAGGTTTGGGCGAGATGAACGCCGACCAGCTATGGGATACGACAATGAATCCGCAGACGCGCACTTTGTTGCGCGTCAAACTCGACGATGCCGGTGAAGCGGACAGATTGTTCAGCATATTAATGGGCAATGATGTGGAGAAACGCCGAAACTTCATTCGCGACCACGCACTGGAAGTTCAGAATCTCGACATTTAATTCATATTGCGTATTGCGAGCAAAAGAAAACCCGCCGATTTACCCGGCGGGTTTAATATTTTCAGGATTCCTCTACTGAGTTTGCCGACAGAATATACCGGATGGGCCTTCTATTCGACGCTTGTTCCTTCCATTACGTCATCTATGCCGCCGCTTCTGCCGCCGCTTCTGCCGCCGCTTCTACCTCCTGAACGCCTGCCACTCCTTCCGGTCGAGGAAGAACCAGGAGTGACACTGATCGTTTCGCCCTGCCAAAAAGAAGGGATCGAGCCGCGACTAAGGTTTTCGCCCAGACAGGGATATGAAAGGAGCTGTATCTTTTCCTGGAACTGGTCAAAAGAAATTTTGTTCTGTGCGAGCGCATCGACGTATGACTTTTTAGCACGAATGGTCAGGACCGTAGGAGACAAAGTACCGGATTTAGTGCCTCCGGATGCTGTCGCGATAAACCTGCTGTCGCCGTTGCCGTATAACCGCGTGGCAAGTGGGTCAGACCAGCCAGCTTCCCTGGTGACCGTAAGAACTACAAACTCATCCGGTTTGAGGCCTCTGATGTTTGCCGCGTGTACGAGCGCCTCGATAAGAGTGGATTTGAGGTTTTTCACCTTCCTGGCGTCATATTTTTCTTCAGGACGGTCCGAAGTGCGTTTTGCGGCCTCCTGGGGTGAAAATATCTCCTGTTTCATCTGCTCCCAAACCGGGTCGGCATCTTCTTCTTTAGCCTCCTCTTGCTCCTCTGTTTGTGGCGGAGGCGAGAGAGGAAAATCAACTGTAGTCATAAAGAGCGCACCATAGCCCTGAATGTACATAGCCTCTATGGAACCATTGTCCAGAGAAAAAGTGCTTGGTAATGTCACCCTGCCAATAAAGGGCGTTCCCGGAATCAGGTTCGACTGTGCCAGCTTTTTATCAAAGATGCGGCACATAACAGTCATATCTTCCATTAAGGTGACCATATCCTGCGGTTTTATCTCTGCGGTGGGAATCACGAGTACTTTCCCGCCGCCGTGCTGCCCTGAAGTGGCAATATTTAGCTGGATTAACTTTTCATTCAAATCTCTCAAACGCGAATCCGGTGTTTTGTCAAGTTCGTAGATTACTTGCTGGCTTTGGGCTGGGGCCGGAGCTGGGGCCGGAGACGGGGCAGGGGCCGGAGTGATTTGGGCCGTGGCGGAAGCCGTCGGGATTAAAGCAAGAATGATAATAATCGTAAAGGCTCTGATAAAAGATTTCATTTTTATACTCCTGTATTTAAATATATAGCTTTTAATTCGTTAACCAACATTGTGAGGTTATCAGTCTATTTACTAAACCGGCTAAAACGCAGTGTGCTCTTCATGAGCAGCTTGATGTTCTTCATGAGAAACTTGATTTCCTTCATGAGCAACCTGGTGTTCTTCGGCACCCGGAGAATCTTGTTGTCCGGCTTTTGCATAAGACTTGAAAATCCCGGTACGCTGGCGAAACTGGTCATAATCAAGCTCGCCCTTTGCAAAGGCATCGATGTCTGATTTTTTCGCACAAATCGTCAGAACAGTAGGCTGTAAAGAATCCGCTTCAACTTCAGGGAGTGTTTGGACAATCCTGCTACGACCTATGCTTCTGCCATGGATAAATGACTGTGTGATAGTCGAGGCAGACCGGCGTCCATCTCCAATGACTGTGAGAATCACCAACTGCTCTGGTTTCAAAGCCTGGATGTTCGTCGCATGTTTTAGTGTTTTTATAAGATTAGTTTTAAGGGTTTCGACCTTTTCGGCATCGTATTTTTCTTCCGGGCGGTCAGCGGGCCTGCTTCTTCTGGTATCTTCGGGCTCATACATTTCCCGTCTCATCTGTGACCAGACAGGGTCCGTATCTTCTTCTTTAATTTTCTCCTTTTTCTGTGCTTCGGGGGGCGACGAGAGCAGCATGTTTATTTTCATCAAAAACAATGCTCCATAACCTTCAAGATAAATGGCTTCTGTTGTACGATTGGCACGCCCAAAAAATGGATTAAAATCGCCATACAATCCCCCTCTTGCTGTTGGCTCATTTGATTGGCCAAGCTGTTTGTCGAAGATGCGGGACATTACGCTCATATCTTCAGTTATCGCAGCAAGATTTTCCACTTTCATCTCGGCCGAGGGAATCACGAGAATCCCGCCGCCGCCGCTGTGTTGCAAATGCGATAAATGTGGTAAATGCGGAAGAGTGATTTCGGGGATTCGAATATCTACCATTAAATCTTTCACCTTCTGCTCAATGTCCTTCTGCTTCTTTACTGCGACTTGTATCTGTTTTTCTGCCGCTTTCATCTGCTCTTGTGCAATTATTGCTTGCCTTTCAGCCATCTTTTCTGCAATCTCCTCTTCTTGCGTCTGCGTATCGAGGACTTCCTGGTTATCTTCCTCGATGACATCTTGAGCAAGTGTGAAACCTGCTGTTATCAGGTTGACGATGATTAATACAATAATTGTTTGAGTAATAAGCTTTTTCATTTTTTGCTCCTTTAATTTAAATTATTTGGGTCTTTGAATCTGGTTGGAACTAAACTCTCTGGTTGAGTATAAGATAAAATTTGTGCCATATTCTGCTCGGTCTGGACGGCAAAGGTCGCAAAAGCATTACTTAACTGGGCTTTGTCCTGCAGTCGGTTTAATTCTATGTCGCCAAGTGCTGCTGCTACCCATTGCCTATCCTGCGTTTGAGCTTGATTAATTGACTCGATAAGCTCTTCAAGCCGTTGATTAGTCGCAACACCGGAAGCAGCTAAAGTGTATGCTGCAAACTGATTCAAATCACGACGATATTGCTGACTGAGGTCGTCTTTAAGCTGAGCATAACTGGCCGTCAGGCCTAACTGCCAGTATTGCTTCATCTCGTCAAGGATGTTCTGGCGAATAGCCGGCTCAAGAGCAATCCGGAGTTGTTCGATATCCGGCGGTTTGGGAGATAAGAGTCGTCCGGTCGAGTAACCGGCCATAATCAGCAACACGGCTGCGGCAGCAACCTTAGTGAAGCTGTTCGGGATCTTTATTCTCTCTATAAGGCGGATTCGCCTGCCGTTCGAAAAGGTGTTTGTTTGCCCTGAAATCTCAGTTAGCTTTGCAACGGTTGAATTTGCCAGTTCCCGGGGCGGGCCGGGCGGAACCTGCTCATTGTTGAGAGCATTTACAGCTTTTTCCAGGATATTTTCACTTTCTCTTTCTTTCATAATACAACCTCATTTTTCTCTTTTGTCGAGACCTCAAAAGACTTTCGTAGTTTCGCTCTGGCCCGATGGAGTAGTACACCGGCGGCATTTGTCTTAATACCAAGCTCTTTTGCTATCTGCCGATAGCTCATATCATTCAGGTATCGCATGCAAAATACCTGCGCTTCGGCCGGCGGCAATTGAATAAGCGACTCTCGCAGCCTGGCAATCAACTCCTGCTGCTGCGCCATTTGAACCGGGCCCGGATTTTTGCTCGGCACAGCAACCCAGTCAGCAGAAGCAACGTTACTGTCCGACCGGCGGAATCTTTTTCGCAACTGGTCTATCGCCCGTACGGTAGCAAGGTGTATCAACAGGGCAGAAAAATTCCGAATACGCTGACGCCGGGAGAATTCCAGTGCACTAACAAACGTTTCCTGGAAACAGTCGGCAGCATCAGCTCGGTTGCCAAGAAGCCTGTAAGCAGTCTGCCAAACTACAGGGCCGTGTTTTTCGATAATTGTCTGCCAGTCAATCACTTGTAAGCAAATCTCCTTTTGAACGGCTGCCGTTATTATATTATTATAGTCGCCGGGACCGCCTTTTTTATTACAAAAATTCTGATAATACTGGCTTCAGTGAACATTAGTGTACCTTGACCTTCATTTTATCCTTATTAATGAGCTATTGTTGGTCTTTAGGTAAACTTCACCGACACAAAAGAGCTGACCTGGGCTTATGGTTTCTATCAGTTTTCTTTTCTTCTTTCCGATTACCATTAAGGGAAGGTCTGTTCTTATGGAGCCATTATGTGTCCAGGCTGGTTTTAGATAACTATTTGCTTTCATATAACTTACCTACTTTTCTGAATACGACACGGAATTTGCAAAACTCTGATTCTACAATGATTCATAGACCGTTACTCTGAAACGATTTACTGTATTATTTGCTTTCGCTCCGTTGTTTATCATCCCTATATAGCGGGAATTCTTTTATTGATTTTCTAACGGTGCAGACAAATCTGCTCTTAAGCCCGACTGTGGCGGGCTGTTGTTGTATTAGTCGCCGGAACCGCCTTTTTTATTACAGAAATTCTCGATACCGTCCTTTTCCGAAATATTAAATATCAAGTATCAATAAAAAATGTTTTTTTGTTTGATTTGCTAAAATTTTTTCTTGCAATGCTTTTGGCCGCGTGGCAGAATTGTGGCATCCCAGCCTGTCGATGGCAGGTCTTAGGCAGACCGAAAATTTTTTTGAGGGAGCTCATAATGACTGGAAAAGTCAGAAGGAAGAAATCAGAAGCAGGAAGCTTTGTCTTTTGGCTTGATTTGGTTACAGCTTTTACCTTTGCTCTTCTTTTGTTATGTACAACACTGCTTGTTGGTTGCAAAAGCCAGGACGTGACTGGAGCCGGCACAGTTCGAACTGTACCTGCAGAACAAAGGAAAGCCGATTTACTCAAAGCGCTTGACCGCAAATTTGAAAATCCACAAGCTCATTATGAATTGGGCCTTGTTTACCAGTCTGAGAGGCAGTGGATAAAAGCAGAGTATCATTACAACGTGGCTTTGAGTTTTGATCCGGCTCACAGCGAGGCCCAGGCGGCGATGGTAAAGGTTTTTATCGAGAGCGGCGATACTGCCAAGTCTAAAACTTATGCCGATATCTATATGAACCAGGCTGCCGGTTCGGCAACTATCTCGTTCCGGCTCGGATTTGCGTTTCAGAAGCAGCTTCTTGATCAATATGCTTTCGATTGTTATATGCAGGCGCTTCACTTGGCGCCGAGTTCCGCTAAAATCCATAAGCAGCTCGGCTATTATTACCTCAGCAAGAACGATAAAATCCGGGCCGAAGAATATTTGAAGCGAAGTTTTCAGCTTGACCCTGTACAGCCGGAGGTGGCCGGTGAATTAGGCAGGCTCGGCGTGGAAGTAAGAATACCGCGCAAGGTCGAGAGACGCCCGAAGAAGATCGACAAGATAGCTGAAGAGGGTACATAAAGGATTCCGGCGTGCCGGTCTGTAATAGTAGATCAGGACCCTCAGGGGCATCTATTGAGTATCATTGTATATCTAACGGTTGTGGAACCGTAAGTTTGTTCTTTTTCATTGCCCCGTGGCGAACGGATGCGCTGCGGGGTTTTTTTCTGATTTTCAATTGTCGAAAATTGATTTCCCTCACCCGGCTTTAAGGAGTGAATATTATGTTGGGACTGCACATTGCGGATATTTGTATTTTGGGATTGTATTTGTTGGCTATGGCGGCGATTGGGGTCTGGACAGCAGGGAAGATACAAAAGAGCGCCGATTTTTTTATGCCTCGCAGGTTCGGCAAGGCAATGATGGTAATGTTTGGCTTCGGGGCGGGTACGCATTCTGACCAGGCGGTGGGTGTCGCGTCGAAGAGCTTTTCGAGCGGACTTTCCGGAATATGGTATCAATGGCTTTGGCTTCCATGTACCCCGTTTTACTGGCTGATTGCGCCTGTTATGAGGCGGTTTCGTGCGATAACTACCGGTGATGTCTTTGAAGCACGTTACAACCGTAGCGTCGCGATGCTGTACGCGGTTATCGGGATGCTGAATCTTTCAGTGAATATCGGTTTGATGCTGCGTGGTTCGAGCGAGGTTATATCAGCCAGTACGCAGGGGCTCTTATCAGCGAACCTGGCTATTGTGTTGATGACTGTGGTTTTTGTGGTATATGGTGTGGCTGGAGGTCTTGCAGCGGCGATTATCACAGATTTTATCCAGGGCATCTTGACAATAATCTTTTCGTTCCTTCTGTTGCCGCTGATCATGAATGCCGTCGGCGGGATGGACGGGATTCGCGAGGCGATAGCCGATCCCCGGCAGCTGTCGTTGGTCGCCCCTGCCGGGATAACGGCTTTCTACATCGCGGTTATTGCGTTCAACGGACTGGTGGGAATCGTGACGCAGCCGCATACCATGAGCAACTGCGCCGCGGGCAAAACGGAAATGGAAGGAAGGTTCGGGTGGATGTTCGGAAACATGCTCAAACGCGTCTGCACGGTCCCGTGGTGCCTGACGGGTCTTGCTGCGATTGTGTATTTCGGCGGCAAAGGCATCGAGGTCGAGCCCGACAAGGTCTTCGGGGCGGTCGCGGGTGACTTTCTGCCGAAGATTCTACCGGGCGTGCTTGGCATATTCCTTGCCGCACTATTGGCATCGGTCATGAGTTCATGTGACGCGTTTATGATAGCCTCCTCGGGTTTGTTCACAGAAAACATTTACAGGCCTTTGGCGCCGGACCGCCCCGAGGGACACTATGTCACGGTTGGGCGGATAGCTTCGGTGGTGGTGGTCTCCGGTGGCGTTGCCTTCGCTTACGGGCTGCGCGGCGTGGTGGAAGGACTGGAGATATTCTGGAAGATATCGGCGATGATGGGAATCGCCTTCTGGCTTGGGCTATTCTGGAGGCGAATGACTACCGCCGGCGCCTGGGCAACGACACTGGTCGGCTTCGCCGTGATGTTGTTTACAAGTGAAATCGCGTTTGGCAAGCACATCATCTGGGATTTCAACAAGCTTTTTGCGGCATATCTTCCGCAGTTCATGCTGTTCGACGACAAACTTCACCTGCCGTGGCAAATGATTCTGTATCTGGGGGCAGGTCTGGTAAGCGGGATTGTGGCCAGCTTATTGACGCAGCCGGTGGCTAAGGAAAAACTCGACAGATTTTACGCACTTACCCGGACGCCTATTACGCCGGGCGAGCAGGTATCTGTACCCTGCACTTTACCTGAGGGTGCTGTGGTACCTGAGAAGCGAAACATCTTTCCAAATACGAACCTGGAAATAGCAATTCCATCTCGTACCTCGGTTATTGGTTTCTTGGTCGGATGGGTATGTGTGGCGGCGATTATGCTCTCTGTGTATCTGATAGCAAAGGCTTAATCAGAACTCGATACTCGCAGATGGAAGAGAATCCGGCCTCAAGAATAGATGTCTATGTCACAGCATCCATGCTTAGGTATTCGCAATGACTATAAGACAAGCAAATGAAGCTGATATTGATACTTTAGTAACTCTTCTTCGCAGCTCGTTTAGTGACGTAGCCGAAAGATTCGAACTTACTATCGAAAATTGTCCGAAGAATCTGGCATTTTGCACAAAAGAACGGGTCAAAAGTGATTTAGACAGAGGTCTGAGATATTATATTTTGGAAGGGGATGGCCGGCCTTGCGGATGTGCAGCAATCGAAAAAGCAGGGCCGGATGTGTGTTACCTCGAAAGGCTTGCAGTATTGCCGCAGTATAGAAGAAAAGGCTATGGAAAGGCATTGGTAAATCACATATTCGACCAGGCCGGAAAAAACGGTGCACAGAAAGTAGAGATAGGTATTATTTCAGAAGATACAAAATTAAAGAATTGGTATAGTCAATTCGGCTTTGTCCAGAAAAGTACAAAGAAATTCGACCATTTGCCGTTTATTGTAGCTTTTATGTCTGCTGAAATGGACGACACAAATCAAACGGAGAAGATATGAGTAAAGAAATGATTTTCTATATCGTTGACGTATTTGCAGAAGAGAAATATGCAGGCAATCAGCTTGCAGTCGTTCGAGATGCGGCAGGTCTGTCGGACAGCGAGATGCAGAATATCACTAAAGAAATGAATTATTCTGAGACAACCTTTATTTTGTCCGACGACCAGAGAAAAGGCGGATATGATGTCCGCATTTTCACACCGGCCCAGGAAGTGCCTTTTGCCGGACATCCTACACTTGGAACCGCTTACGTCATACAACAGGAAATAATAAAAGAACCGGTTGAGAAAATAATCCTTAACCTGAAAGTCGGACAAATCCCTGTCACGTTCAATTACACCGGCAAAGAGAAAAACGTCTTAAGGATGAAACAAATCGAGCCGATTTTTGGGCAAATAATCGAGCCGGAACAAATCTCACAAGTACTTGGCATAAACACCAGTGACATCGACGAAAGATTTCCTGTTCAGGAAGTTTCCACGGGCATGTTTTTTATCATAGTACCTTTGAAAACCTTAGATGTCGTTAAACGGGCAAAGGTTGCCAGGGACAAGTACTTCAAGCTGATTGAAAACAGGCAGGCCAAAGCAATCCTCGTTTTTTGCCCCGAGACTTACTCTCCGGAAAATGACTTGAATGTTAGAGTTTTTGTTGATTATTATGGAATTCCCGAAGACCCGGCCACGGGAAGCGGAAATGGCTGTCTGGCGGGATATTTGGTTAAGAACCGTTATTTCGGCAAAGACCAAATCGATATTCGGGCCGAGCAGGGTTATGAAATCGGCAGGCCTTCATTGATTTACTTAAGAGCCGAAAACAAAGAAGGCCAAATAGATATATCCGTTGGCGGAAAAGTAGTGATGGTCGCCAGGGGCCAGTTGGCTTGAAGCAAAGTTAGAAAAGTAAGTGGAATGAAAGATGAAGCAGTATAGGATAGATTTTGAATCGATGGCGTGGGAATCGCCGGCTGATGGCGTTAGGTTTAAGGCTTATGAGCAAGGCAGCAAAAAACTGCGGTTAGTAGAGTTTTCTAAAGAGTTTGTCGAGCCGGACTGGTGTACCAAAGGCCATATCGGCTATATTCTCCAAGGGCAAATGGAAATAGACTTCGATGGAGAGAAAATAGTATTCGGCCCCGGTGATGGAGTTTTTATTCCGGAAGGCCCAGAACACAAGCACAAAGGCCGAGTGCTTACGGACAAAGTAAAAGCAATCCTGGTTGAAGATGTTTAATCTTTGACCGGCCAACAAGATCTGTCATTAGGCAATATAAATGGAAGCATTTCAAACAATTATCCTGCCAATAATTTTTGTCTCAACGTTGACACGGTCAACATTTGGATTTGGGGATGCAGTGGTCGCCATGCCGTTACTGAGTATGGCTGTCGGCCTGAATATCGCTTCTCCGTTGGTAGGATTAATGGGAATTACCACTTCTGCAACCATTCTCATCAAGCACTGGCGGGACGTTCATTTTAAAAGTGTATGGTTGCTGATAGTGCCCACGCTAATAGGAATACCAATTGGGATTTTGTTGCTCAAAGGCGTGTATGAAAATGTTATGAAATTCATTTTAGCCGGTGTGATAATCATTTTTTCTCTTTATAAGATATTCAAGCCTAAGCTGTTTACATTAGCAGATGACAAATATGCATGCATTTTCGGTTTATTCGCTGGAATCTTGGGAGGCGCTTATAATACAAATGGCCCACCGATTGTTATTTACGGCACGCTAAGGCGATGGAAACCGGAAAATTTCCGGGCAACATTGCAGGGCTATTTTTTACCAACGGGCTCAATGATTGCTTTAGGTCATTGCCTTGGAGGTTTGTGGACTAAAACTGTGCTGCTGAATTATTTCATTTCCCTGCCAATTATTTTTATTGCAATATTTGCAGGCGGCAGACTTAATTGTAAAATCCCAAAGGGTAAATTTGATAATTACATTTATACTTGCTTAGTCGTTTTAGGAATTGTCTTATTAATTGACACTATAAGATGGCAATAATCGAAAAATATTAGGAGTAGTTTTATGAGTGCAAAATCTGAAGAGGCGGTAGAAAGATTCAAAAAGGGTTTCAATTGCTCTCAGGCCGTTGTTGGTAGTTACAGTGAACAATTTGGTCTTGATTGTGATAAGGCTGCTAAAGTGGCAACAGGATTCGGTGGCGGAATGCGTATGGGCGGTACTTGCGGAGCTGTCACAGGAGCTTTTATGGTTCTCGGATTAAAATACGGAAACAGCACTGCAAAAGACAAGGAAGGAAAGGCAAAAACGTATAAAAAAATCGAAGAATATACAAACAGATTCAAAACTCTTAATAGCTCTGTCGCTTGCAGGGAGCTGCTTGGCTGCGATATAAGTACGCCGGAGGGAATGAAAGAAGCACAAGATAAAGGCCTCTTTTCTTCGATATGTCCCCGGATGGTACAGGATGCGGCTGAGATTCTCGAAGAAATGTTGAACGAATAGAACAGCGGTAAATTGCAGTTTTCTACGACGCCGGCTATAGTATCGAAGAAAGATACAAATGAGGCATTTGAGTACAAAGTTAAGAGAATCACTTTTAGAAAAAGGCGCCTGCTTAGTTGGATATGCGGATGTAAGCGATCTTACTTATGAGGCGGTGGCTGGCTTAAAAAATGCAGTATCTATAGCCGTCGCCCTCAATCCGTCGGTCATTAGTGAGATATCAAAAGGTCCGACAACAAGCTACTATAAAGAGTATAACAGGGCCAACGACTTACTGTCTGACTTGTGCGGCCATGCCGTGAATATCCTCATAACAGAAGGACACAAAGCTGTCGCGCTTGAGCCTACTATAAAGGTGGTCGATTTAAGCAACATCGATGAACACCTGCCTCACAAAACCGTCGCTACAAAGGCTGGCCTTGGCTGGATAGGAAAATCCGCATTACTTATCACAAAAAGATACGGTGCGGCTATTCGCCTTGCAAGCGTGCTTACTGATGCCGATCTGGATACAGCGGAACCGATAGAACAGTCAATGTGCGGCGATTGCCGCTGTTGCGTTGACCATTGCCCGGCTAAGGCTATTAAAGGAAACAACTGGCAACTGGGGTCCTCACGGGACTCGATATATGATGCATTTGCATGTTGTGAAACAGCGACAAAACTCTCGAAAAAGATTGGGATACAATCAACCATTTGCGGTATTTGCATTAATGTTTGCCCCTGGACGCAAAAATATATTTCGCATGAACAAAAAGCTGAGAAAAACTGAATGCCGAAAATTTTCCCGGCACAAACAGACGAAGATTTTGATATTGCCAAACAACTTCTTGTAGAATATGCAGATTCTCTTGGTTTTCATTTAAGCTTTCAGAACTTCGAAGAAGAATTAGCCAACCTTCCTGGTGATTATGTCAGCCCGACCGGGTGCCTTCTGCTTGCTGTATATAAAGAGCAGCCGGTCGGATGTGTCGCGCTGAGAAAGCTTAGTGATGGAGTGTGCGAGTTGAAAAGATTATACGTTAAGCCATCGTTTCGAAGTTTGGGAATCGGCAGAGCGCTTGTTGAAGCAGTTATTGAAGAGGCGAGAAAAATTGATTATAACTATATTCGGTTAGATACGGTCCCATCAATGGAGGTGGCAAGTACGCTGTATGCTTCTGTCGGATTCAAGAAGGCCGGTGCATATCGATACAATCCGATAGAGGACGCCGTATTTATGGAGCTAAAGCTCGCATAAGAATCTGAAAGCAAAGGTTTAAGTATGGAAGGAGAAAAAATGAATAAGGTAAAATACAGGATTTTAACCGGTCTTATATGTATGTTCGCTGTGGGGCCGGTTTTGGGCGCTGAGACGGTCTATGACGTACGCGACTACGGGGCAAAGGCCGACGGCAAAACACTGTGCACCAATTCCATTCAAAGGGCGATAGACAAATGTGCCGCTGATGGTGGCGGAACTGTTTATCTGGGGCAGGGAACTTTTCTATCGGGCACTATCTATATGAAAAGCGGCGTAACGCTTAAGCTCGATCCCGCCTGTACGCTTTTGGGCAGTAAGAATTTAAAGGATTATCCGGAAACCATACCAGCCTTCAGGTCGTACACCGACAACTATACCAACAAGAGTTTAATCTATGGCGAAAAGCTGGAGAAAATCGCCATCATCGGAAGCGGCATCATAGACGGCCAGGGTGCTTCGTTCAAAGGGCCATATATGGTGCGACCTTATATGATTAGATTTATTCAGTGCCGCAATCTCACTGTAAAAGACGTAACACTTAAAAACTCGCCGATGTGGGTGCAGCACTATTTAGCCTGCGACGATGTGCGAATCAGCGGAGTCACGGTCAGAAGTGTTGTAAACGCCAACAACGACGGCATCAATATCGACTCCTGCGAGAGGGTCGTCATTTCAGACTGCAACATCCGTTCAGGAGACGATGCCATCGTGCTTAAGAGCACTTCGGCCAGAGTGTGCAGAAACGTTACGGTCAGCAACTGCGTCCTTAGCACCCGCTGCAATGCACTTAAGATGGGCACCGAATCCAACGGTGGTTTTGAGAATATCGTAATGACCGGTTGTTCGATTTATAATACACGTCTGGCGGGAATCGCTCTGGAGATAGTAGATGGCGGCACAATGGACAGGGTCGTCGTCTCGAATATTACAATGAATAATATCGGAGCGCCAATATTTGTGCGGTTAGGCAACCGAGCAAGACCTTTCAAAAAAGAAATGGAAAAGCCGGGCATCGGTATAATGCGCAACATTACGATAAGCAATATCGAAGCGACCGGCGCCAACGCCACAGGCTGCGCGATTTCCGGACTGCCGCAGGCAAAGATTGAGAACCTTACTCTTAGCAACATTCGGCTTTCATTCGCCGGGGGTGGAACCAAAGAGGATGCCGATAGAGCCGCCCCTGAAAAGCCGGATGCCTATCCGGAATACTCGATGTTCGGAAAACTGCCGGCCTATGGCCTTTACTGCCGCCACGTTAAAGGATTAAAGCTGCTCAACGTACAGCTTCAATTAGCAAACGCCGACCAGCGTCAGGGAGTAGCCATGGAAGATGTTGAAGATGCACTGATCGACGACCTGACCGGCCCATATCCATCAGGGGCTGATTCGACAATCAGACTAAACGATGTCAAAGAAGTTATTATTCGCGACAAAAACAACTGAGCATTTATTAAATAACGGAGATAAATTTATGATTTTAGGCAAGTATTCTTTTGGAATCGGCGACAGGTTCAGCCACCAGGGCAAACCGCAATTGGCAGCCTTGATTAAGGCCAAAGAACAGGGCCTTGACATTACGCCTGTCTGGAACAAATCGCACAGAGAGCATACTATCATAGGGACAACCCATGCAGACACACGCAAAGAGGCCGATGATGCAGTAGCCGCCTATGGATGGGATAGACCGTATCTGGTGGATGCCGACCATATCGGATTAAATAATGTGGATGAATTCATCGCCTCCAGCGATTTTTTTACGCTCGATGTGGCTGACTACATCGGCAAAAAGGCCCAAGAAGCTGACGTTAAATCCTTTGTCCAAAAGTACAAAAAATATACCGGTACGCTTGCGATTGACGGAATTGATAAAACTTTTGATATCAGCGAAGAGCAAATCACAGCAATAGCGGATAAGTCTCTTACTGCGGTTAAGCAGGCGGGCAGGATTTATCGTCATATCACGGCGGCCAAAGGCGCCGATAATTTCATTACGGAAGTCTCGATGGATGAGACCGACCAGCCGCAAACGCCTGCCGAGATGTTCTTTATCCTGGCCGCGATTGCTGACGAAGGCATTCCGGCCCAGACCATAGCCCCTAAATTTACGGGCCGATTCAATAAAGGGGTCGATTACGTAGGTGACGTTAGTGGTTTTACAAAAGAGTTTGAAGAGGATGTGGCCGTGGTTGCTTTCGCGGTTAAAGAATTCGGCTTACCCAAAAACCTGAAACTCAGCATTCATTCCGGAAGCGATAAATTTTCAATTTACGCACCGATAGCCAATGCGCTGAAGAAATTCGATGCGGGGCTGCATATTAAGACGGCCGGTACAACATGGCTGGAAGAGCTGATCGGCCTGGCGATGGGCGGAGGTGATGGCTTATCAATCGCAAAAGAGGCATATACCAAAGCCATGTCGCGAATGGGCGAGCTGTGCGGGCCGTATGAAAGCGTTATCGATATCGACACAACGAAACTGCCTTCTGCTCAAGAGGTTGATAAATGGAACGGGGAAAGATTTGCCTCGGCGCTGCGGCATGACCAGTCCTGTGAGCATTATAACCCCGACTTACGCCAGCTTCTTCACGTTGGTTACAAAGTTGCCGCAGAGATGGGGACACGCTTTTTCGACGCCCTTGATAAATACGAGGATATCATTGCACAGAACGTTACAGAGAACATCTACGCTCGGCATATAAAGCCGCTGTTTCTTAAATAGCGAGTATCCCAGACAAAATCACGCTTTATTGCGTTGTTGTATGTCGAGCAATTTTGCAGAAAATACCGAAGGGCTGCCGATATAGATTACGTCTATTGATGGACACGAGGTTTGATTGCGCATTTTGCGTATTTTTTATCGGACTTGAAAGATAACAAGAAACGTGGCAAAAAAGAAATCATATAAGAGAATCTCCAAAGACGAAACATCACATTTCGGGGCTAAAGCTGCCCTGATTTGCATCGGGATCGGTACGTGCTTAATTATTTTGTGCAGTTGCCTTAGTTTCGACATCGGTGACCGGCCAAGCAAATTTGTTTATCCTCAGAATAACCCCCCCGCCAACTGGTGCGGAACGGCAGGTGCGTTCTGTGCATATTATTTGCTGTATTACATCGGGCCGGGCGTGTTTGTCATATTAATCTCCTGCATTTGGTTTCTATTTGCCAGGCTCAGACATAAGCAATTGAACCAGCTTGTTTTGCGGTCAATCGGCCTGGGCTTAACGACAGTGGCGGCTTCGATGAGCTTCCAGTGTTTATGGCCTTACCGGTTCTTTAATTTCCCTATGGGCTCGGGAGGGGTACTCGGTATCGGGGCGGCCCAGTTGATGCGAAACCATTTTGCATCCTTGGGCACTTTCATATTAGTCTTGGCAATCTGGGCCGTCGGAACTATTTTGCTCGCGGATAATTTCATATTGGTCGTTCTGCATGCATTCGATTTTGGCTTTAGAAAATTAACAGGCGTGGCAGTTCCGGCGTGGTCGGCAACAAAGCAGTCAGCCATAGTCGGGCAAGGGCTTACCGATATATGGCAGAAACTAAGCGCCAGGCAAAAGCCCCTGGTGGTTAACAGCGAAGTTCAGAAACGCCTGGAAGTTGCGCCGCTCAAGCCCATGAATATTATCCCTGTGATACACTCGGAAAGTCAAAAGGCCGGTAGCCCAAAAGCCAGGACACCCAAAAGCTCGGCGGTTCAGCCTTCTTATGATGGTTATGAAATGCCGCCGTTGGACTTGCTGGCTGAGCCGGAATATGGTTTTACTGCGGTGCAGGAGAAGGTCGTCAAGGCCAAGGCGATATCTCTGGAGAGGCTGCTGTCGGAGTTTAATATCAATGCGCGGGTGGTCGCTGCCGAGACGGGCCCTGTTGTAACCATGTTCGAGCTGGAGCTTGCAGCCGGTGTGAAGGTCAGCCAGATATCCTCGCTCGCAAACGATATGGCCCGTGCCCTTGGCGTCGGAGCGGTTCGCGTTGTCGCCCCTCTGCCGGGCAGGCATACGATTGGCATCGAGGTGCCAAACAGCGAAAAAGAAAAAGTCCGCATGAAGAGTATGATGGAGCTGGCAGGCAGCAAGCCGGGGAAGATGCAGATACCTCTGTTTCTCGGCAAGGATTCTTCCGGTGAAGCCCTCGTTTCGGACCTGACCAAGATGCCGCATTTGCTTATCGCCGGAACGACCGGCTCGGGCAAAAGTGTGTGTATAAACAGTATCGTAATCGGCATATTACTTACGAAACGGCCGGACGAAGTAAAGATGATTCTGATTGACCCGAAAATGGTCGAGATGACGGCCTTCAATACCATTCCGCACCTGATGTGCCCGATAGTTACCGAGACCTCAACGGCTGTTCAGATTCTCGAATGGGCCACCGTGAAGATGGATGAGCGCTATGCACTGCTGGCCGAGGCGAGGGTAAAGAATATCGCTGAGTTTAACAGTCTCGGCGCCGAGGAGGTCATCAAGAGGTTTAATCCGAGCAGTAAAGAGGAAGAAGCAATAATTCCGAAGAAACTGCAGTATATTGTTATAGTTATCGACGAGCTGGCGGATTTGATGATGACCGCGGCCAAGGAAATAGAAGCTTATATCGTCCGCCTGGCCCAGAAGAGCCGGGCCGTAGGTATTCATATTATCCTGGCCACCCAGCGGCCGCAGGCAACGGTCGTCACCGGCCTGATAAAATCGAATATGCCGACCAGGGTCGCCTTCCGCGTCGCCGCAAGGATGGACAGCCGGATTATCCTCGACCAGAACGGAGCGGAAACGCTGCTGGGTGAAGGTGATATGCTGTTCCTAAAGCCCGGTACAAGTGACCTGATCCGCGCTCAGGGCACTTTTCTCGACGAGCCGGAGATAAAACGGGTCGTCAAGTATCTTAAGGACATCGCCGAACCGCAATTCCATCCCGAGCTGACCCAGCTCAAAAAGCTCGATCCGTCTGAGATGGTTAGGGACGATCTTTTCGACGATGCCGTTCGTATTGTTCTGGAAACCAAACGCGGCTCCGTCTCACTGCTCCAGCGAAGACTCAGCGTCGGCTACGCCCGGGCCTCAAGAATAATCGAGATGATGGCCGGAGCGGGAATACTCGGCGAATACAAAGGCTCTCAGGCACGCGAAGTTATGATGACCCTGGAGGAGTATGAGAACATCCGTGAGCAAATGGAAAGAGAAGAAGCAATGGAAGAGCCGGAACCCGAAAGCCCCTCATCCGCCGAACCTGCCTACGTAAGCGAAGGCCAACGCGGCTACATCGCAACCGATAGCGAAAACGACTAAGTCTCGGCCACCATACCAATCTTCCCCCCGATGTCATCCCGACCGAAGTGGAGGGATCTGGCCCACGAAATTACGTCCTTACACGTGTAAAAAGACACGCCAACGAATTTGAAATTTGGTTTTTACCATTCAATTCCGATAATCAATCGAAAAGTCCCCGGCGGGTCCTTTCTAAGTTTACCCCCGGTGTGTGCCTACCTGCTTTTCTGCCGGGGGCCGGGGATCTACACTTCTCTAATTTACCCCATCAATTTATCAAATTACTTCATACATACTGCCGGCCTTGACTGCTTAAGCAAATACTAAATGAATCGTGTTTTTCATTTTATTAATTCTTTTATTGCCGTGAGCAAAACAAGTAAGATTGCAAATGCTGAACCGAATGTAAAAAAAATAGTTCTCTCATCATTCTTATACCACTTCTCCCTTTGCCTTTGTCCTTCTTTTCTGTTATCCTCTACCCCTAAAGGCGTTACGCAACAGGATGCGGAAACTTTGTACGAGATATGCTTCACAAGATACGAGATACGAATTAAAAGGCGTGAAACAGACATCTCGAAGAGTGCAGCAAAATAAGAGATATGAAAGAGTGGCAGGGAAAGAAAGAAATAGGTATGTGCCTAGATTTCCCAGATGAAGTCGTGCAAAGGAAATATAATTTGTTAGAATAGAGCTTATAGAAGGCGTTTGATTGAGTTATCGTTATAACAAATTGGAGAACCCACCCGGCGCTAAAAAACTGCATGATGTAACAGAAAAGATATGCGTAGCGAAAATCGACAGTTTCATTTGAGCGACCTGTCCTCCATAGCCTCCAAGGGCGAAGGATGGAAGTTCCGCCGTAGGTTAACCGAAAGCGGGTAAAGAGAGGATTGGTTTTAGAAACAGATAATGATGAATAACGATTCAGAAAAATTTACAACGACATTTCAGCATTACATCGTCGCTTATATTGATGTTCTCGGCCAAAAAGCCGAATTGTCCAAACTTGAGAAATTGCTCGATAATGGAGAAAGAACTGGAGAACTAGTTTTAAAAGCTAAGCGACAAACGATTGATGTTGTCAAGAAAATCAGGGAAGATTTTTTAATGTTATGTAAACAGAGGGAAGGTAAACCAGAGAACCCAAGGTATCATGATCTAACAATAGAGCAAAAAGCTCAATTCAAAACGTTGAAAGATGATATTAAATTTCAATATGTTTCAGATGCAATCATTATTTATGCCCCACTTGCAATCGTAGAAGGCGAACAGAGAGTACAAGGCGTCATGAGCATGATTGCGAATGTAGCCTATCTTATCTTGAGTCAATTTGGAAGGAAAGTTGCTATTAGGGGTGGTATAGAACTTGGCTGGGCTACAAAACTTGATAGTTGGACAAACAATAAAGAAGATGCTGATATCTATGGGCCTGTTCTTTCACGTGCATACTACCTTGAAAACAAAGTTGCCGGTTACCCTAGAGTGATCGTAGGCGAACGTTTGATAGATTATCTTAGACTGAGGTCACAATTACCCAACGAAGAACCTGTAAATCTACAAGAGAATCTCAATAAAACATGTGAGGAACATTGCCGTTTGTTAACTTGTGAAGATACGGATGGGCAATTTATTGTGGATTTCCTTGGGGAATACATGCAGGAGATTATTAAATCTCCTAATGTGGCACCTTTAGTCAAATTAGGATATCAGTTTGTTGAACAAGAATATATTCGATACAAACAGGCAAGAGATTCCAAAATGGCCTTTAGGTACGAGCATCTTATGAATTATTATTTGGAGCGATTGCCTAATTTAGATTCGGAAGCGACGGGTGGCAGCCACTGAGCGAACTTTTCGTGAGCGAAGTGGATGAAGTGGATGGTTATTTCCAAGCATTAAGCTACGAAAAATCGAGCAATTTTCAGTCAAAAACGCTCACTCTAAAAAACAAAAATAAAATATTTCCAAAATTTTTATCTCCTTTTCAAATAACGTGTTACGAGCGACGAGCCACAAAAAACGACTAAATTTTCGGTTCAAAACTGTCCACTCGTCTAATTATAGAGGCAGTGCCTTGCCCCGTTAGAGTGCCTTATACTCTAATGGGGTTTTTCTAACCTCACTAAATAGGAAATCTGAGATATGAAATACCCAACTTTAGCTCACTTTAGGCACTTTAGTCACTTTAGGCACTCTTTCAATTATAACATATTTCCAGATACACTCTTTTATGCAAAACAAAGCCAATTTTGGAAATGACAAAATGAACATAAACTTAGATATGACAAGTAAATACGAGATTTTATCTGCTGGCTCAGGCCAAAAAACAAACCCAAAACAAACCCAATTCAAATCCGCTTTGTTTTTCATAAATCTTCAAATTCGACAGTCAGGCTCGTATTTGTTAAACTCTCTGAGATTATGAGCAATGATCTCAAAGACAAAACGGTTAAAGAGCTTGAGCAGATAATTGCCGGGCTTGGTCAGAAAAAGTACCTGGCAGAATATATTTTCCAGTTCATCCACGCCGAGGACGTTACGGATATTCTGAAAATTACACCTCTGAGCAAGGCCCTTCGAGAACAACTTATCGAAAACGATTATCATATTTCCCGACTTAACATATTGAACAAACTCACCGACAAAGACGGAACAATCAAATACGTCTTCGGCCTGGACGACGGCAGCCGGATCGAGACCGTCCTGCTGCTCGATGATAAACGCAGGACACTTTGCGTTTCCACCCAGGCCGGGTGCAAGATGGGCTGTGTATTCTGCGCTACGGGTAAGATAAAGTTTCGGCGTAACCTTTCGGCCGGTGAAATTATTGACCAGGTCTATACCGTCCAGAAGGACTCGGCTATAATCAGCAACATCGTTTATATGGGGATGGGCGAGCCGCTTGAAAATTACGATGCCGTGGTCAAATCGGTACAGATACTTAATAACCCGGCGGGCAGAAACATAGGTATCAGGCACATTACCGTAAGTACGTGCGGCCTGGCCCCTGCCATAAAGAAACTTGCGTATGAAAATGTACGCCCCCGCCTGGCGATATCTCTGAACGCCCCTACCGACGAGCTGCGGACCAGTCTTATGCCCATCAATAAAAAATATCCGATAGCAAAACTGCTCGATGCGGTTAGAACCTATCAAATAAAATTAAAAGAACGTGTTACATTCGAGTATGTAATGATAAAGTGTATTAACGACACCCTTTTGCATGCCGGGCAGCTCGTAAAACTTCTGCGTGGGATAAAATGTAATGTGAATCTTATCGAATATAATCCTCACGGCGGCTGCAAATTCAAAGGCAGCGGCACCGAACAAATTTCGCATTTCGCCGAAGTTATCGAAGAGGCCGGTATCGAGAATACGATACGTTTGAAAAAGGGCAGCAGTATTTGTGCGGCGTGCGGGCAGTTGGGGGCGAACCTGAATAACGTACAGAGTACAGGGGATAGCATAAAGAATGAATAGATACTCTTCGATTATAACTGTGGGTTTGTGTCCGAGCTGGGATACGGTTTGCCGGTTCGACGGTATCGAGTGGGGCCAGCATAAAACGGTAAGCTCCGCCGATTCATGGCCGGCAGGCAAGGCAATGAACATTTCGCGGGCATTAGCCTGGATGGGCGAGAAAAATATTGCCGCCGGACTTTGGGGGCGGGATGATTTCCAGCAGATGACCAAAGCAATGCGGCCGCTGGAAAAGCTCGTTAAGATGAAAATGACCCCGGCTGATGGGGAAACCCGCCGGAATGTAACCGTGGTTGATACGGCCAAAAACAGGGAGATGCACCTACGCAACAGAAGTGAATTGGCGTCGAAAAAATCATTGAGAAAATTAGAGGCTGACTTAAAAGCGATAGTGAATAAAGGCAGTGTTGGTGTTTTTGCCGGTGTTATGCCGGAAGATGAATTTATCGCAGATATTGTTCGGATTATTGACTCGTGCCGGCAGCACGGGGCCTCAATTGTGGTCGATACATACGGAGACGCTTTGAAGCGGATTCTCGATACCGGAACCGTCTGGATGATAAAACCGAATGTCGAGGAATTGCGGGAGCTTTTGGGTGAGCAGGTAACGGATAATCCCGCAGCTTTGGTCAGGGCGGGCCGTAAACTTCTGGACAAGGTTGAGGTTGTCGTTATAAGCCGGGGCAAAAAGGGCGGGGTGGTCGTTACGAACAAAGGCGCCTGGAAGGGCCGATGTTGCGGCCGGTCAAGGGTATTATCGACGGTCGGCTGTGGTGATTTCCTGTTGGCCGGCTTCCTGAAGGGCTTAAAAGGCAAATCTGATGCCGGCAAAGCGCTGAAAACTGCGATAAAGGTTGCCACGGCAAGGGCTTGGGGCTGGACGGAGGAAAAAAGCTGGTCCCAGGCTCTGCGGGGAATAAAAGTAGCCGTAGAGCGGGTATAGCTGTCGGTTGTTTGAAATTGGGTTTGAATTGGGTTTGTTTTGGCTTTGAATTGGGTTTGTTTTGGCTTAAATTGGGTTTGAATTGGCTTAAATTGGCTTTGAATTGGGTTTGAATTGGCTTTGTTTTTTGGCCCGGTGAGCGATATAAAATCTCGTAATTACTTGTCATATCTATAGTTATATTCATTTTGTCATTTCCAAAATTGGGTTTGTTTTGCATAAAAAGGGGTGATTTGTAGAGCTTTCTCTACAGATGTAGAGGGCAAATTAGTGTAGAGTGAGCTAAAGTGCCTAAAGTGAACTAAAGTTGGACAATTGATGCTCATAATTTGTACTTACTGGTAATTCTGGATCCCCGATTACGACATTCGAGGACAAGTTTTCTGAGGTTAGAAAAACCCCATTAGAGTATAAGGCACTCTAACGGGGCAAGGCACTG
>JACNGQ010000373.1 GCA_014384025.1 Planctomycetota bacterium
GGGAGGTGCTCGAAGCCGTTACAGCCAGCATCGAGCATCTTAAAGATATTTTCGCAGATGAGCCGGAAATTGTAATGGCGGACCGGCGGTATGGTTTCATATCAGGGGCGTGCCAGGAAACTATAAAAACTACCGTCGAATCACGTCACAGTACCAGCGATATGATAGATTCTATAGTAACCAATCGTATTCTCGGGCTGCCGATATTTTTGATATTGATGTATTTAGTCTTTCTTTCGACATTTAAGATAGGCAAATATCCGATGGGCTGGCTTGAGCAGTTTTTCGGCTGGGCGGGAATAACGATAGCGGGTTTTTGGCCGGTGGGCAGTGAAAGCTGGCTCAAGTCCCTTTTGGTCGATGGTGTTATAGGTGGAGTAGGGGGGGTGATTGTTTTTCTGCCGAATATTCTGCTGTTGTTTCTGGCGATTGCGCTTCTTGAGGATTCCGGCTATATGTCCAGAGCGGCCTTTATTATGGACAGGGTAATGCACAAAATAGGCCTGCACGGCAAAAGCTTTATACCGATGCTTATCGGTTTCGGATGTTCGGTGCCGGCCATAATGGCCACGCGAATCCTCGAAAACAAACGCAACAGATTGACAACCATGATGGCAATACCATTGATGAGCTGCGGTGCGAGGCTGACTATCTATATGCTTATCATACCAGCCTTTTTTCCGGAGAAATGGCATGGGCCGATGCTGTGGCTTATTTATTTGATAGGAATTATATTATCGATTTTTGTTATCAAGGTTTTACGATTGACCGTCTTTAAGGGCGAGACCACGCCATTTGTTATGGAATTGCCGCCTTATCGTATGCCTACCGGCAAATCCGTGTGCATTCATATGTGGCATAGAGGGTGGATGTATCTGAGAAAGGCGGGCACAATAATCCTTGGCATATCGGTTATACTGTGGGCGGCGATGAGTTATCCAAAACCGAGTGAGGAGTCTTTGGCAGGCTTGAGTGGTGAGCAGGCCCAGCAAAAAAAGCTGGAACATTCGGTGATTGGAAGGATAGGGCAGGCCATAGAGCCGGCATTGAAACCGCTGGGTTTTGACTGGAAAATCGGGACGGCCCTTATAGGCGCTACCGCCGCCAAAGAGGTGTTCGTATCACAATTGGCAATAGTATTTGCAGTCAGCTCACAAGAGGCGGGGGCTGATGGTAAGAAAAGTGCGCAAAATTTGCGGGAAAAATTGCAGGCGAATTATACGCCTTTGACCGGTTTTTGCATTATGCTGTTTTGCCTGATTTATGCGCCGTGCGTGGCAACGGTTGCGATGACAAGACAGGAGTCAAATTCGTGGGGCTGGGCGCTGTTTCAATTCTTCGGCCTGACGGCTTTGGCTTATGTAGTAACTCTTATCGTTTACCAGATTGGCAGCTCTATAGCAGGTTAGAAACGCCCATAAAAAAATGACAAGAGCCGGGATTTTCTTCATTCTTAGTCTTGAGATTTTTAATTGGTGTGGTATAGATAGGGCGATGGATGGATTTATGATTTGCTCAACCAAGAAGGAATATTGTAAAATAGGAGCCAGCAGAGATTTCAGCATCATTCGAACAAGCAGAATGAAGCCGGAGTATATAATTATAAGTCTTTTCGGGTGGTGAGATTTAAGGCTACGGTAAAAAAATGGAAACCGATAAAGGGAACAAAGCAAATCATTTAAGCAATCAGCAGCATCCCGAGGACGAGCTTAAGGAATATCAGGCGAAATTCAGAGTTTTGTTCGACAGTGTCAGCAGCGGGGCGGCTATATATGAAGCGAGAAATGATGGCGAAGATTTTGTATTTGTGGATTTTAATCCCGCGGCTGAAGAGATCGAACATATCAAAAAAGAAGACCTGATAGGCAAAAGTGTCGTAGAGGTCTTTCCGGGAGTCAAGGAGTTCGGTCTTTTCGAAGTTTTCCAGAGAGTTTACAAGACGGGCACGCCTGAACACCTCCCCATATCAATATATAAAGATGAAAGGGTTGCAGGCTGGCGAGAAAACTATGTATATAGATTGCCGTCGGGACAGATTGTGGCCGTATATGACGATGTAAGTGCGCGTAAACGCAACGAATTAATGATCCGGATGACGGATCAATGCTTCAAAGCCATTGCAGACTACACTTATGACTGGGAGGTCTGGGTTGCTCCGACCGGCAGAATTCTTTGGACAAATCCAGCAATAAAGCGCGTTACCGGATATAATATCAAAGAGCTTATGTCTATGCCGGATTATCCAACATGTCTTATTTATAAAGATGATCAAGATCGGATGGGCCGAGCCTTTCAGTCGGCACTTGAAGGAAGTACCGGAAACGATGTCGAGTTCAGGATCGAACGCAAGGACGGCAAAATAATCTGGGCAGCGATGTCCTGGCAGCCTATCTATGACGACAAAGGCAATTCGTTAGGACACCGCGAGAGCATTCGTGACATAACTATACGCAAAGAAGCAGAACAGGCGCTGAAAAAGGCCAAGCAAGAAAAAGAGGCGGAACTGCAAGCCCTGAAAGCTTTTCTTGGTAATGAGGACATCGAACCGTAACAGGAGAGGATTGGGGAGAAGCTATCAACGCCTGAAGGTTATTAAGCACGCGGCTTACTCCTGTGGTGATAACGAATGCAGATACTCTTCGATATTGGTGTAACCGTCTCGGTCAAGGTCGCCATTGCCATCGGAAGCATCATGTGGATCCAGGCCGTTATTCAATTCCCAGTCATCGGGCATTCCATCATGATCAGTATCCACTGGGGGTGTGCCGCCTGCAAGTTCGGGATAACCGCCGACATCGTCCGGCGAATCGATAATCGAACCAGTCCCGTTCCTGACATCATTGACAATACGCTGGTCAACGGCATCACGCTGAAGTGTCGTTGCACCGGCTTGCGCAAGCACTATGTCATGAGCCTCAATTGGGCTGGTCGAGGTAATAGGGGGAGTTTCAAATTTTGTATGGCTGCGATATTGTTCCGGAGCGATTCCCTCATCTCCCCAGCGGAAGCCAACAATGGCCCAGTCATCCATGTTCGGGTCAGGACGATGCGGGCCAATATTGTCTTTAACAAATATTTTGGGATTGCCTTCGGGGAAAAGTATTTCAAACGGGCCTGGATTTGTCGATGAGCCCGCGATAAAATAATTCCCGATGAAGTTGAGGAATGTATTCGAGTTATAATCACATATTTCGGCCGGGAGTACTCCCCAGTTGTATATTACGTTGTTCACTATGTCATGTGTGCCCCCCTGAGAGATAAGGGGATTGCGAAAATCGTTGTGAGCAAGAAGGTTGTGATGAATCGATACGTTATAAGAGCTGTCCCCAATAAGCAGGCCGGCACTGTGTGTCTTTTTGCGGTGACGGCTTCTGTTCAGGGCCTCACTTATGATACACCAAGAAATTGTGATATCGTGCGCCCCGTACCATGTGCTAACGGTTTCATCTTCACCCCAGCTTGCCGAGACATGATCCACGACCACATTGTAGGCATCATCGTTTTGGCCACCGTATTTACCCATGATACTAATCGCATCATTTATATCGGCATCGACCGGCCCTTTGTTTCCCGGTCTTACGCGGATATGCTGGATAAGCACATCGTGAGTCATAATCGCAATGCCGGCGCCCTTGATGCAGACGCCACCGCCGGGAGCGGTTTGGCCTGCGAGAGTTAGAAATGGATTAAGAATCTGCAATTCCGATTTTAGCTCGATTGTACCAGCAACACGAAAGACAATTATCCGAGGGGAAGAAACGTTTAGGGCAGCCCGCAGTGTTCCCGGCCCAGCGCCGGCCAGTGAAGTTACTTCAACCACCTTGCCGCCCCGGCCTGCGATAGTTCTTGTGCCAAAACCTTCAGCGCCGGGGAAAACGGGCAATCCAATTTGAGGCTCAACAGGTCTGGGTGTGCTCGGATTTATCGGAGTTTTCGGCTTGAGCCTTTCGTTGACCATGGGAGCGCCGATTAGCACAATAAACGCCACCAGGAGGAATGTACCCATCGCTGCAAATATCCGAGCCATAAACGGGCCCTGCTTCGCACGGAGCATTTTTACACCCAGATAAATCGCGGCTACGGGACACAGGGACATAGCCGTCCATATAACAAGCGGTCCGGGGAACTTCATTAACCAGGCATCAAAGATATTAACGACTCTAAAGAGAAACAGTAGTATTAGAATCCAGAGAAGCAGCGGAATACCGAGCAGTAACAAGCCCACCTTTGTATATCTCCGGGACATTTTCATTTAATCACTCTCTAACTTTCTAAATAGACGCCGCCTTTTACAAGGGCGTTTCTCAGATCGTTATAACGGAGATCTCGCGAGCCGCAGTTTTTAGCGGCGCAAAGAGCGGCCGCTGTGCCTGTTGCCTGTCCCTGTCCCATACAGCATACGGTATTTCTGGTGGACATGTGGGGTCTATGGTCAGAGGTTATCATCATGCCTGCGACGAGCAGGTTCTCGATGCCCGCAGCGCGAAGGGCCCGGTACGGGATGCCATACGTGCCACCGTTCTTTACCTGGTAACGCGGTGCGCTGTCGTGGAAGCCATAGGCCATCACGTCGTCATCAAAGTGCCTGCCCTCGATAACGTCTTCATGTGTAATGTCATAATCGCACGTGATGAGCCTGCCGCGGCGGATGTTAAGCGTCGGACTTGTCCTGGCCATAAAAGCCTTCTTACAACCCGGGACATACTTCCTGAACAGTTCCACGGCCTTTGCCTGGCGTTTTCTTACTTCAAGCTCGGCTTTGGCCATATCGTCGCGGTTGAGGACACTTCCGGGGACCTTGAAATTGCACTTAATGAACATCAGATAGTTATCATGAACGGTGGTTATCATCGAAGACATGCCAATCTTTGCCGCCTCCTTTTGGAACTCACCTCCAAGACCACCGTTGAAACGTACAACTTTCCCGGGCTCGCCGCTGCGAATACCATAAGCGAGCTGATTGGATCCACCGTGGGCTTCGAGATGCGCAACATACCCGTCCAGATCCACGTTGGCCAGACCAATGCTGTTGCAGCAGTCATAATCGTTGGGGACTTTGTAATCCGCCCCGGCAAACGCGGCCAGGTCGCCATAGGCCGAGCAGTCCACAAATGCCTTAGCGTAGATCGCCTCTCTGCCGGACCGGCTGTCGACTATCGCGCCCCTTATGCGGCTGCCATCCATAATGGCGCCGGTGAGCAGAGTGTTCACAGCGATGAAGACACCGGCTTCGTCGAGCATTTGCATAGTGACAAGTTTGTAAAGTTCGGTATCGATCGCCGTGC
>JACNGQ010000239.1 GCA_014384025.1 Planctomycetota bacterium
TTAAACATTATCACAAGCCATCTAACCAGAAAATGACGAACAAATCCCCCTAAGCCATATATATCACTGAAGCTGTCACCACCCGCGATATCAACAAACATATCCGCCTCAGAGATCACTTTGATATACGGATTGCGTTTCACAAGCAGCTTCCGCAATCGTTTCGGTCGCAGCACCTTGAACAGTAATGCGTGCAGAAAAAACCGACTGTAGTGATTAGACGCGAATATGTTTTTGCAGAATCTCACCGGGACTATCTTAACGCTTACCTCTCGACCAAAGAGCTTCAGCTTGTGCTCATCCTCTCGCCGGCCGCCTAGTACAGTCACTTCCGCATCAGGCCATTCATTGATTATACATTTGATGCTGGACTCGGCCAAAGCGCTGACTCCCAGGTTGCCGGTATCAAACTTTGCACCAAGTAAACATATTTTCTTACTGTTCTTTTTCGGTGTTGCTTCTGTCAAGAAAGCGACCCTCCATTTCAGATACAGACTACAACTCGTCGATAGATTTTCACGTAGTGGCAGGCAGTAATCTAACGCGATTCCAAGTAAAGAAACCGGCTATAAACGTAGCGACGAAAACGAAAGCCTCAATACCAAGGACATATATCGGATGATCTATTCGAAACAGCCATAACACAACGGAAGTTAAGATGATTGGCAATGCCAGCAGCAAGCCGGATAGATGGCAGCGCATATAAGCACCTAATTTAAGATCAACAATTCTGCGACACCAAAAAACCTGCATCAGTACAGCGACCAGAGAACCCGACACGACAACACCTGCGGCTCCCAGCAATCCAAAATGGACCACTGCCGGGTACAGAAGACCAACAATAATCACCGAAGGCGATGACGGTGCAGATTGGGCTGGCCCACCGCCAGGTATGCCGAAGCGAAAATCGACCCGTGAAACTGAGCTAAGACCAACAAAGACAACACGGCCAGCGGAGCGGCGGCACCAACGTATTCCGGTCCATACGCCAACAGCAGTATTCCACTCGCACAACTGGACATAAACGCCACCAGAGGCATGCCAAACGTTGCGGCAGTCTTTGTAACTTGAAGAATCCCCCGACAAAGGGAGTCCTTGTCATCCTGTTTCTCGGAAAAAACAGGAAGCAACACCGGATTGACTATTCGACTAAACAGAAAAATGGGTAACTGCACAAGGGCCACCGCTAAAAAGTACATACCCAAGTCATCCTCAGCCACAACTTTACCGAGCACCAGGACATCGGCCTGCAAAGCAATGATCGTTAGAATGGGCAGACCGAAGATGGCGCGTGCAAATCTGAATAGCTCGGCCAGATCTTCTCTATTGATTTTGAATGTCGGCTTGATTGGCACGAACACATAGGAGAGCACACACATTATGGCAAACTCTGCCACGAAGCCGATGACCAGCGCCCACACACTTCGAATCATAAGGCCAAGGACGACGGCCACGATAGACCCGAACACGCCGCTGCCCTGGACCAGAAGCACCACCTTGTTAAACCTGTACTTCTTCTCCAGTACATACGCTCGTGGACTGACAAGTCCTCTGAACAGGATAGCAAGAAAAGAGACTTGCAGTAACCTCAACAACACGGGTTTGCCATAGAAAGAGCTGATCCATGGAGCTGCAAGAAACGCAATGACGAACAAAGCCAATCCTCGAACGACTTGAAACCACCAGGCTACATTCAGATAATCACGTTCTGCGCCACGCTTATTCTGGATAACTGATTGTTTGACGCCGACCTCGGTAAAAGCCTCAAACATAGTCGCCGCTACCATAACTATGGCCATTAGTCCAAATTGATCCCGCGCCAGGATCCGGGCCAGAATCATGTAACGTACGAACTTCAGTCCTCGTTCGGCAGCCGTACCGACACCCAACACCATCATGGACCGGATGCCTTTTGCTTTGAGATCAGTACCTCCTCTTCGGCCGATTATATTAGAAATTGTGTTGCGTATTTCGCTGGAAAAAATCAATCTTATGGCTCCCTTGGGCAAACGATGAGAATCCATGACACTACACGTGCTCTGTCGGACGTGGTTTGAGGGACTATCGTTCTGTCCGTAAGAATCACATACGCTTCAATTAAGGCCCGCTCAGTTTGCACCTGCTAATTGCCTTGCTCACTATTGCCTTATCTCCCTCGCTCAGCCACTCAGAGTTCGTCGTAAAAAGACAAAGCAGTGTTAGCCACATAGTCCTTCATCTGATCCGTTAGCTCCGGATAAACCGGAAGGGCCAAGACCTCTTCCGAAGCCTTTTCTGCTTGAGGAAAATCGCCTCGCTTGTAGCCCAGGTTCCTGAAGCACTCCTGCAAGTGCATTGGGCGTGGATAGTATATCTCACAGCCGATATTCTTCTTTCTCAGATATGCAACCAACTCATCCCGTTTGGGAACTCTGATCATGTACTGATTATATATGCTTACGCAATCCGGACTGATATAAGGTGTCTGCACAGTAGTACGCGCGAACTTCTCGTCATAAAAAGCGGCGTTACGCCGACGAGCCACGGACCAATTATCCAAATGTGGGAGCTTGGCCAGAAGAACTGCCGCCTGAATTGGATCCAGACGGAAATTTCCGCCGATGAATTTATGATAGTACTTAGGATTTGATCCGTGGTTTCGCATTATTTTAAGCCGGTTGAACAGGTCCTCGTTGTTGGTAACGATCATGCCCCCATCGCCTGCACCGCCAAGATTCTTACTGGGGAAAAAGCTGAAACAGCCAACCGTACCAATACTGCCCGCCTTTCTGCCTTTGTAGGTGCTGGTGATTGATTGCGCTGCGTCCTCAATGCCCACAAGATTATACTTATTGGCAATCTCCATAATCGGGCCCATATCAGCCATCTGGCCAAAAAGATGTACAGGCATAATCGCCTTGGTTCTTTCAGTAACCGCTCTGGCTATAAGGTCAGGATTAATATTGTAGCTTTTCGGGTCAATATCCACGAAAATCGGCTTTGCGCCGGTTCGGGCTATGCAGCCGGCTGTGGCGAAAAATGTAAAAGGTGTAGTAATAACTTCGTCACCGGCACTGATATCCAAACTCATCAGGCTGTTCAATATAGCATCCGTACCACTTGAAGTACCCACCGCGAACCTGCAATCGCTTAAGACAGCTATTTCTTGTTCGAGTTCAGCAACCCTTGGACCACCTATACACTGCTGAGACTCGAGCACGTCGGATATCGCAACCAGAATCTCATCCTTTACAGTCACATACTGCGCCTTCAAATCTAATAGGGGTACCTTCATACTCATTTTCCCTTGAGATCGTTGTACGAGACCCTGCCGACAGCTTTCTTAGGTGGCAGTGGGGCCTCTTCGTCCAAATCTAAACACCTGACCACACCCGGCTCAACTTCCTTATAACAGTAACCACTCTCCGGACAAATCATAATACCATCAGCATCTGGCTCGGACAGCGGAATACCGTGTCGGCTTATCCAACCAACCTGTTTTGCCGGGACACCCATCATTAGCGCATAGCCCTGAACGTCTTTAGTTACCACCGCACCAGCAGCAATAAACGAATACCAGCCAAGTTCGATCCCGCAGACAATAGTGGCATTCGCGCCAACGGTTGTTCCATGACGAAAAATCGTTTTTTCGTAGAGGCTATGGCGCACAATCTGCGATCGAGGGTTTATAACGTTTGTCAATACACAACTTGGTCCGAGGAAAACGTTGTCTTCAATTATAGCACCGGTATAAATAGAAACATTGTTTTGGACCTTCACATTGTTGCCGATAACTACACCACTGGCAACACTTACATTTTGGCCAAATATGCAGTTTTCTCCGATCTTGGCATCCTTCATTATGTGCGAAAAATGCCAAATCTTTGTGCCGCTGCCAATCTCACAGGGGCGATCCACATAGGCAGATTCGTGTACGAAATAGCCTTGGCTTTGTGACTCTTGGCGAGAAGTCAATTCCTTCTTCGTCATCGCATATACTTTCTTTGGCACATCTCTTCTTCGAATTCGGTATTTACATTAACTAACGCACAGAGTAATAACCCAAGCGACTATCCTCTGGAACGTTTCAGCAATGGATGGTACTCTCCTTTCAAGCCAACAGGTTCGGCTCGCCTGACTCTCGACGCAATTTCAACTGAGGATCTTGCATCCTGTATGGTGAATCCTCTGCCGTTAAGTATTTCTTGATAACTCTTTGTGTGAAGATCGGAAAATCCGCTGGAAAAGTCAAGTTCTTCTCCATCAATCGTGATAGAACGATAGGCCTGAGGTTCTCCAGGTTCAGGTTTTCGTGGCAAATCATCTCGGTCTATCGACAAAAACCACCTTACACGAGCACATTCGAATTCAAGAAATCCCGCAGATCTCAGTGGCTCATCCAGATGAACTACGTTGTATTTGAGTTCCCCAAATATCCACTGCATCATGTCAAAGAAATGAATGCCGATATTAGTGGCAATTCCACCAGATTTGGCAACATCGCCCTTCCATGAAATCATATACCAATGCCCGCGAGCTGTAATATAGGCCAAATCAATATCGTGCTTCTTTCCTTTTGGTGATCGTTCTATGCGCGCTTTCATATCTGAAATAGCAGGATGTAGCCTGAGTTGCAGGATTGTGTAGACAGTCTTGCCTGTTTCTTTGGCAATCTCCTCAAGGGCGTCAATATTCCATGGATTCAATACTAATGGCTTTTCACATACAGCATCGGCTCCGATCCTCAAAGCAAATCGGATATGGGCATCGTGAAGATAGTTTGGAGAACAAATACTAACATAATCAACACCCTGGCCATTTTCCCGCCGCAATTTCTCCAAATGTCTGTCAAAACGTTCGAACTCTGTAAAGAAGTCGGCATCCGGAAAATAGGAATCAATGATGCCAACAGAATCATTAGGGTCCAATGCCGCAACAAGAATGTTTCCGGTTTCCTTAATGGCTTTCATATGTTGGGGAGCGATATAGCCTCCGGCACCAATCAAGGTGAATTTTTCCATCGTCCTTTTCCCTATCAGATAATTGCCGGACCATATGCAGCAGACCGATATTGCTGCATCATCTTTTGCGGTTGTCCTCTACGTTGCCACTTACTTTGCGATTAAATACACAGATTTCACCAATGGCTATTTGTTACCGCAGAAGATGCAGAGAAATCAAGAATCGACATTCAAACCTGCCCTATTAGACTTCGTCCCCGTC
>JACNGQ010000374.1 GCA_014384025.1 Planctomycetota bacterium
AACTTCTCAGAGTGGGTTAGAGAGAAATTGAATGAAGAGATTAGTCAAACTCTCGGGACAAGCGATAAAAAAAAGTTTAAAGCTGTTATCCTCGCAGCTGGAAAAGATGAAGACTTGTTTCCACTAACTGAAGATATACCTAAGACTTTACTTGACGTTAAGGGAAAAATCATCTTAGAACGACAGATTGATATGCTGAGAAGTGTTGGTATTAACGATATAGCAGTTGTGCGTGGTTACAAAAAGGATAAGATTAATTTTCCTAACTTGAAATACTTTGATAACGATGAGTATGACAATACCGGGAGCTTAGCTTCCTTGTTTTCTTCCAGGGAATTTATGGATACAGATACAATTGTATTATATAGTGACATTCTTTTTGAAATAGAAACTCTAAAAAGGCTAATAGAATCAAAAGGAAATACAACTCTGGTTGTAGACAGAGGTTGGAAAAAACACTATCAGGATAGCCTAGAGGGGCACTCTTTACCACCCGAATTGACCACATTATCTGAAGAAACTGCGAACATTAATGCAGTCGGTGTTGGTTTGCCCGAGACAGATTTAACATCTGAATTCATTGGTTTGGCCAGGCTGTCAGCCAATGCCTGTTTAATATTAAGTGATGTGTACAAAAACATTTATTGTAAGGATAAAAAGCAGGATTTCCATAGTGCCGAGTGTATTCAAAATGCCTCTTTTGTTGATTTTATTCAGGAATTAATAAATCGGGACGAGGAAGTAACCGCTCTTGAGATTTGGCGATCATGGATAGATATAGATACATTTGAAGACTATAGGAATTCTTGGAAGCTTATCGAAAATATTGGACAGAGGTAATTAATGAAAATAGTTTATTCATATTACGTATTGGATATTGTCCATAAAGGACATCTGGTTATGATGAAAAATTCAAAAGCCATAGCCGGTGAGGATGGTAAACTAATCGTTGGAATCCTGACAGATGAAGCAGTAATGGAGAAAAAACCAAAACCAGTTATCTCCCTTGAAGAAAGAATGGACCTTGCAGATGCAATTAAACACGTAGATGTAGTAGTTGCACAAGAAACATATTCGCCTTTACCCAATATTATGAAAATTAAACCTGATGTATTAATGGAAAGCCCAAGTCATGAGGAAGAAGAGACTGAAAAAGCCAGGAAATTTATGGAAAGTATTGGAGGTAGAGTTATTATTCTTCCATACTTTCCTTCACAATCATCAACCAACATAAAAAATTCTATTAATAAAAATAAGGAGGAGTTATAGTGAAAAGATATATTGCAATACCGTTTATTGTTTTAGTTGGAGCCTTTTTACTTTTTAGTGGTTGTGGTAAAAGTAAAGAAGATTCTACCGTAGTACTGAATATGGTATTCGTTCCAGCCAGCGAAAAAGGTGATGAGAATGATTTTGCTACCCTGCTAAAAATTGTTGAAGATCGCACGGGCTATAAGATCAAAAGCAACAAGGTCACCGATTACAACGCGGCGGTGGAGGCCATGCGTGCCGGCCGGGCCGACATGGCTTGGTACGGGGCAAAGACTTATATCCAAGCCGCTGATATAGCTGGTGCCGAAGCCTTTGCCGTAGGTGTACCTAAAGGCAAAAAAACGGCATCGTATCACACCCATTTCATAGTTAAAAAAGGCAGTCCTATAACAGCTTTTACTAAAGCACAGATACAGGGTACAAAACTGGCTTTAAACCATGTGGGTTCCACAAGCGGTGACTTAATTCCCCGTTATGAGCTACTACAAATCAATCTGGACACAAAAAATGCGGACGATTTTGAAATCGTGCAATATGCCGGCAGCCACGATGCGGCCATCATGTCGGTATTGTACCAGACTGCCGATGTAGGTGGTGTCAGTTCGGTTAACTGGGATGCCCGCATCTTAGATAAAACGATTAATCCCGAAGATTTTACCATTATTCATTCCTCACCACCCATAATGGGTGCACCACTCGCCTATTCTAAAACTTTACCCTCAGAGATTAGACAGAGAGTAAAGAAAGCTGTTTTGGAAGCGCATAACTATGGCACCATCGGCGGTTATGGCGGTGAAATGGATCACTATGAAGGTGTTGTGGATTCCGATTATGATATTACCCGAGCGATAGCTAAAACCGTGAAGTAGACCTTTGGTTAAATTTGAAAATATTTCTAAGACCTTCCCTGACGGTACAGTAGCAGTGGATGAGGTCAGTTTTACCGCTCCAGAGAAAATGTTAACCGTCATTCTGGGCCCCAGTGGTGCAGGGAAAACAACGCTGCTCAGGACCGTTAATCAACTGGTGCATCCCACCAGCGGAAAAATAGACATTGACGGGGTCGAGGTCACCACTCGCAATCTTAAAATAATCCGCACTGGCGTAGGTATGATTTTCCAGCAATTTAATCTAGTGGGGAATCTTTCGGTACTTTTGAATGTTCTTTCGGGCTCTTTGGGAACGCATCAGGAGTGGTGGTCGAATTTATACCTGTTTCCCAAAACCTACCGCCTTAGAGCATTGGATTTACTGGATCGGGTTGGGCTCATTGATAAAGTTTATAAGCGTGCTGATGAATTAAGTGGCGGAGAACAGCAGCGCGTGGGCATCGCGCGGGCACTCATGCAGGAACCTAAAGTACTTTTAGCTGATGAACCGGTGGCTAGTGTTGACCCCATGACCTCCCAGGGAATTCTGACACTTTTGAAGGAACTATGCCGGGAAAAGAATCTAACGGTGCTATGCAGCCTGCATCAGGTGGATCTGGCACTGCAATTTTCGGACCGCATTATCGGCATTACTGATGGGAAAATCATCTTGGATGAAAAGTCATCTATACTTGATATGGAAAAATTGAAAAACATCTATAACACCAAAACTCAGGGTCTCTTCTTTGGTCCAGCAACAGAAAGTATCGGCGATCCAGCAGTCATCAACTGGGACCACATGAATTGATGTCTTCCCCAAAAAACAGAGCTTTAAAAATGGTGGCTGTTCCAGCCATTAAAGGTGAGATGGAGCAGCGTTTCCGTCAACTTCTAAACACGATTGAGGATGCTACAGGCTTAGAAATTAGTTTTCATGAAGCTTTGAGCTACGATGATGCAATTGAAGAGCTAGTGACAGGAAAAGCTCAGATAGGCTGGCTGGGGCAAAGTGCCTATATATCTGCTTCAAAAAAAGTTGACTTGGAACCTTCGGCGGTGGCTTTTACTGAAGGGACCGATGAATCGGTCTACCGGTCGGTTTTTCTAGCTAAAGTAGATTCAAAATTATCAGCATTAACCGACCTTAAAGGACAACGACTAATCCTCACAGAACACGGTTCCACCAGCGGTGATACAATGCCGCGTCATATTTTATCCCAGTTTAATTTGAACCCAGATATTCACGGTAATTTTTCAGATGTGATCTATGCCGGTTCTCAGGAAAAAGCGGTGCAGCACCTTTTGGCGGGCAAGGGTGATGTGGCCGCGGTAAGCCAGATTAATCTGGGAAAAATGTTACATGATAGGAGCATATCTAAAAATGATGTAAAAATTATCTATCGTTCCGATCCCATTCCCGGAGCGCCCATTGTCCATCTTGCAAGTTTGCCTGAGGATCTGAAAAAACAATTGCAGAAGGCAATTTTAAATGCTCACCGTACAGGACATGTAGACGGTTATGGTGAACATGTTGATAGTTATCACACGCCGGCAGAAGCGCGACTTAATTTCCTTAATTCCTACTTAAAACCCGCTGTTAGTTTTACAACCATTGTGTTATTGGCTGGCTTGGTGTTTAGCACCATCGGTGTTTCAATCCATCTTAATGTTAATCCCGCAACCATCTTAAGCAGCTTTGCCTATTTTGCGGATATTTTAGGGCGAATGATGCCACCTGATTTTTCCGATTTCGGGGCTCTTATAGTATCCATGTTTGAGACTATCGAGATTGGCTTTTTGGGTACTGTATTGGCAACCTTATTATCGATTCCGATTGGGTTGTTGTCAGCTAAAAACATATCTCCCAGCAAGTGGATTTATTATCCCGCCCGGGTAATTACTACTTTTTTTCGCGCTGTCCCGGAATTTATTTTAGCCATGATATTGGTTATTTCGGTGGGTTTTGGGGCACTACCCGGTGTTTTGGCTCTGGGGTTACATACCATGGGATTTTTATCAAAGTTTTATGCCGAAGAAATTGAACATGTTAGGACCGGCCCGATCGAAGCCATCGAAGCAGTAGGAGCCAGCAATATGCAAAAAATCACATTTTCAATAATCCCCCAGATTCTTCCTTCATTTGTGGGTTATTCACTGTACATACTGGATCGGAATATCCGCATGGCAACCATTTTAGGAATTGTCGGTGCCGGGGGGATTGGATATAAGCTGATTTCCTCTTTTAGGATGTTTCAGTACCGCGAAGTATCCGCTATAATTATCATAATCTTTGTTACAATTTTTATATTGGATGTTTTGTCATCAAAGATTAGACACAATGTTAAATAATTTAGAATATCAACTAAAATAAATGGAGAAAAAATGATTAAAAAAACAGTTTGGCTAATAACTACTGTGCTTACAATTTTGTTCTTAGGAATTGGCAGCCTATTGGGTCAGGCAACTTTCCAATTTACACTCCAGTCCTGGGGTACTTACACAACCTATGACCACTATGATTGGAATGCCGACTCATCGGCTCTTGAGTTGAAAGAGACTACGACCCAACTGGGTGTGGGAATCCGACGGGCCCGCCTGCGTGGTAAAATGACAAAGGGCAAAGCCTCGGCCTTTGTTCAGTTTGATGCGCCTACCGGTCAGATGATGGATGCTCAAATCGATTACAGCCCAACCAACAACCTGAAACTGAGGATGGGTCGCTTTGTGGGTGCTGGCAGTCAGGCGGGAGGAAACACCTCCCATACGGCCATAGATTTTGCCGAACGTTCCATAGTGGGGAGGTTGTGGGCCAGTTCCGTAGGTCGTTCCGATTACCGAACCTATGGTATATCCTTAATGGGTAAATACAATAATTTTAATTATCAGGTACTTGCGCAAAATGGCGATGGCTTTTTAAACCTCAAACCCTATGGTACCAAATCCAGTAATTCGGATGAAGATACAGGTGCTATGCCCCAGTTGGATTTTGCGGTATCCACCAAGTTAGATAACGGGATAAGTGCTGGATTACACTATGGTCT